>JANXZT010000050.1 GCA_025355395.1 Betaproteobacteria bacterium | reverse complement strand
GATTCGCGCGCCCAAGCCCGCCGCGCTGCAATCGCTTGCGGTGCGTGAGACGTTTCGCCGGCGTGGGTCATTGCCTCCGCCAGCGCGTCGGCGTTTCCGGGAGCGACCAAGCGCGCATTCACTCCGGCAATTTCACAACCGACCGCGAACAACAACAGGCGCGTAGACACGCCGTACCGCAATTCCACTCGCCACAAGCCCTCGCTCGAGCGCGTGGGTGTACGTACCAATTCCATCCACACGCCTGCCGGTGAGGTGGTCGTCGATAACGTTCGCACTGATCCCGATTACTGGCACGTAGTGGAGGACGGTGTGGTCATCGTCAATCGATCGAGGGGTATCGCGAGGGCTTGATCACGGATGTCAGTATTTGCAGGCTTTGGTCGCGTGTTTCTTTCAACGTCCCATCCGATGGGGCGCTGCTCGCGCGGGTGCCGGTGCGCGCGGCATGCACCGCCCAGGCCAGGCAGGAATCGCCGTGGTGCGAAAGCACTGGAAAAGAACTGTCTTCAATTTCGGCGCGAGCGTGACCGCTTGGGCCCGGCACTCACGAGACGGCTCTCCCATAGCGCCTCGAGCGCATCGGCAAGCGTCTCCGGAAGATACGTTCCCGATTGACGGATGCCCCACCGGTACCGCGAGAACGGCGGCACGGACAAATCGTCGAAAGTGATGAGCGGCGTCTCGCGCAGCGTCTCAAGACGCAATTGGAGGTAATGGGTGAGCGTTCCGACGGCCGCCCTTTCCGGCCGCCAATGCAACGCGGCTTCGGGCGCGCTGATCGTCACGCCGGAGCCGATGACACCCTTTGGCGGCACGCCGAGGCGAAGCATGAATGCCCGGCTGCCGGGCTCGATCTGGCGGGCGCGTCCGCTCGACCATTCGATGTCCGCGAATCCGCGGCGGCCGATGCGCTTGGACAGACGTGGCAACTCCGGCCAAGGCCAGAGCTTGGGGTTCCACGCGAAGAGATAAGTCGCCATGAATCAGGGCCATCCCGGAACTCTCGTCCAATTATCTGCGAGACAGTCTGCGGCCATCGTCCTAATCGAGCGTGCTCTTGAAGAAACGTAGTCCGATCACAGTCACAACCAGCATGAAGAGCGCGATCGGCCACGCTTCGCTGCCAATCTCGCTAAAGCCGTTGCCCTTGAGCAGCACCCCACGCACGATGCGAAGAAAATGGGTCAGCGGGAGCACCTCGCCCACCGTTTGCGCCCAGCCGGGCATGCCCCGAAACGGGAACATGAATCCCGACAACAGCATCGACGGCAGAAAAAAGAAGAAGGTCATCTGCATGGCCTGCAGCTGGTTTTGGGCCAGGGCCGAGAACGTCAGCCCCAGTGTCAGATTCGCGGCAATGAACAGCAGCACTGCGAGATACAGCACGCCGATGTTTCCGATCATCGGCACGCCGAACAATCCGCGCGCGAGGCCGAGAATAAGGCTTACCTGCACCAGACCGATCATCACGTAAGGCACAATCTTCCCGGTCATCACCTCCAGCGGCGTCGCCGGCGTGGCGAGCAGGTTTTCCATGGTGCCGCGCTCGGTTTCGCGCGTGATCGCGAGTCCCGTCATCAGTACCATGGTCATGGTCAGAATCACACCCATCAGACCCGGCACGATGTTGTATTGCGTGATCGCTTCGGGATTGTATCGGGGATGCACGCGCACCTCGAAGGCGGTGGGCGACGCGCCCAACACCGCCATGGGTCCGACGAGATCGTGCACAAGCGCGGTCTGCGCCAGTTGATTGATCGCGCTCAGCGCATTGCTGGTCGCCGACGGATCGGTGGCGTCGGCTTCCAGTAACAGCGCCGGCCGCTCACCACGCATCAAGGCGCGGGTGAAGTCCTGCGGAATGGTCACCACGAACTGCACCTTTCCGGTCGCGAGCATGCGATCCGCCTCACGCTCGTCGCGCGCCTCGCCGACGAAGGAAAAATATTCGCTGTTCTTGAGACCGCTCAGGATGCTGCGGGTGAATTCGCTGCGATCCGCGCTGAGCACCGCGGTGGGCAAGTGTTTGGGATCGGAATTGATGGCATAGCCAAACAGCACCAGCTGCACGACCGGAATGCCCACGATCATGCCGAAGGTGAGTCGATCGCGCCGGAGCTGGATGAACTCCTTCGCGACGATGCCAAGCCAGCGCGACAGCGAGAAATACGACATCAGTGGGCGACCACCGGCCCTGTCGCCTGCGCGCGGTTCATGAGATGGATGAACACATCTTCGAGGCTCGGCGCGACTTCCTGCCATTGCAACGCAGGATCGTTCATGAACGGCGCGAGCGATTGCCGCAGTGCGTCCGCTTCAGAGCCGGTCACGTGCAGCGCGGTACCGAAGGCCGCAACCTGCTCGACCGCTGACAATTCGCGCAACGTGACCGCGAGGGATGCGAGATCCCCGCCGCGCACCGCCCAGGTGACGAGCGCCTGGCTTGCGATCACTTCGTCCGCCGTACCTTGGGCGAGCATCGTTCCGGAGAGGATGTAGGCGAGCTTGTGGCAGCGTTCCGCCTCGTCCATGTAATGCGTACTGACAAGCACGGTGATCCCGCGCGCACTCAGAGCATGCAGTTCCTCCCAGAATTCACGCCGCGCTTTGGGGTCCACACCCGCGGTCGGCTCATCGAGCAGCAGCAGGTCGGGCTCGTGCAGAAGGCACGCGGCGAGCGCCAGCCGCTGTTTCCAGCCACCGGAGAGAGCGCCCGCCAATTGCGTGGCGCGATCGGCGAGCCCCAGATGGGTCAGCGCCTGTTCGACTCTTGCCTTGCGCTCGGGCATGCCATACATCCGCGCGACAAACGCCAGATTCTCGCGAATGGTCAAGTCTTCCCAGAACGAAAACCGCTGCGTCATATATCCGACGTGCCGCTTGATTTCGCGCGGCTCACGCAGGATGTCGTAGCCGAGACACGTTCCTTCGCCGCTGTCTGGAGTGAGCAGCCCGCACAACATGCGAATGGTGGTGGTCTTGCCGCTGCCGTTGGGTCCCAGAAAGCCGAAGATCTCGCCTCGCCGCACGGTGAGAGCGAGATCCTTGACGACGTGATGGGCGCCGAAATGCTTGTTGAGTCCGTGGACATCGATGACGAGGTCCGCACCGTTCGCCGCCATCAGTTCGCCGTCATCAGTTTGCCGCCGGCAGCGTCACGTCCACCGGTTGCCCCGGATGCAGCCGTGCGGCGTCCGCGGGTGCGGGTTTGGCTTCGACCAGATAGACGAGCTTGGCGCGATTCTCCTTGGAGTAGAGCACCGGTGGAGTGAATTCGGCGCGGTCGGCGATGAACGCAATCGTCGCCGTGATCGGCGCGCCGCAACCGTCACAGGCGAGTTGGACCGTTTGTCCCAGCTTGATGCGACCAAGCGCCGGCTCGGGAATAAAGAAGCGGGCCTTGACGTTGGCAGGCGCAAGAATGCTGGCTACCGGCGCCCCGGCCGCCACCCAATCGCCGACCACGTAATACGTGTCGTGCACCAATCCCGCGATCGGCGCCACCACTGCGCGCTGACCAAGACGCCAATCGCTTTGCGCCAGCGCCTCGCGTGCGGCCTCGACATCCGCCTCGGCAGCGCGGATCTCGGCGGCGCGGGCGGGCAACTTCGCGGTCGTTACCTGTGCGCCAAATGATGCGACTTGCGCGTCTTCGCGCTTGAGTTGCGTGCGTGCGTCGTCGAGAGCGGCCTTGCTGATGAAGCCGCTGCGTGCGAGCGCTTCCTGGCGCCGCAAGTTGGCTGCGGCAAGATCACGCGCGGCCTGCGCCTGCCGCATCTGCTCGGCGACGGTTTGGACTTCGGCAGGCCGCCGGCCCGATCGCAGATTTTCGGCTCGCGCTTGTGCGGCATCCAGTTGCGCCTGGGCCTGGCGCCGCGCGGCCGTCTCGTTGATGTTCTCCAAGGCAAAAACCGGCGCGCCTATCGTCACCTGTTCGCCACGCTGCACGCCGATTTGCTGCAGCGTGCCCGCAAACGGCGCAGCCAATCGCACGTACTCGCCTTCGATGTAGCCCTGCAGCGGTCGTTGCGCAGGCTCGCTGCAAGCCGTGAGGACGCACGTTGCAAATGCGGCACACGCCGCCCAGCGCATCGCGCTCACTTTCGGCATCGGGAACCCGGAGTTTGGCTGGGCCGATGGTATCAGGTTGGGATCGGCCTCCGCGGGCGGCAGCCTGTGGGAAGCTTAGCCCGATGTTCCAGTCACGTGCCGGCCGGGCAGCAATGGCTCAGCGCGCAGGTGCTCCCGGACTCGCGATCCCCTGCCGCACCATGCGGTCCTCCAACTCCCCTACCTGCGCAGCGAGGCCGTTGGCGGCGTGATCGAGCGCGAGCTTCAGCTCATCGGAGAACCGTACCATTTCGGCGGCATGGCGGGTGCGATCATCGGCGAGTGTTGTTGCAAGCTGGTCGAGCCGCGTCTCTAGGGTGCCGCGCAACTCCGTGAAACGCGACGCCTCTGCCTGATCCGCAAGCTGCCGCTGCGATTGCAGATCGCGGGTCATGCGCCGGGTTTCCAGCAGCACCGATCCCTGCAGATACAGCGCGTAGCCAAGGAACAATGCGGCCAGCAGGCCCGTGATCACGAGCATCACCAGGCCGAGCGGCGCCTGCACACTGGTGACAAGGAGGGACAGCACGGTGGGCGTCATGAACGCGGTCCAGTTGAGCGCCACGAACACGGCGAGCACCAGCGCCAGCAGCAACAGCATCACCGTGCGTAAAGGCATGAAAGCGCTTCTTCAGGGGAACGTCACATACGGCCCGGTGGGATTCGTACCCGGCGGAAGATACGCGGGCGCGGGCTCACCGGCGGGGCCCAGGTGCCGAACAAATCGGTACAGTGCGCGCAGATCGTCGGTCGACATGGCACGCAACGCGAACCATGGCATCGGTGGGCGCATCTCTTTGGTACGCGCGACCTTGATCCAGTCCGCTTCCGAGACACCGCTCATATACTGTCGCAGGTTGACGGGATAGGTGGTGCCCCACGGGCCCTTCCAACCGAGCCGATCACCCACCAACCAATCCTTTTCGGGCACCTTGCCGCCGGATTGCGCGTAGCCGGGGGTGTGACAATCGTTGCAGCCTGCAATCCTGGCGACGTAGCGCCCGCGATCGAACGAGGCCTTCTCTTTGCCTGTCGCAGCGGCGCCGGCGGTCATCGCGGTCGCGCCGGTGAGCGCGCCGCATGCAACGAGGATGGCTATCCGCATGGTGGCATTCAATCGCATCGGGTGTCTCCTTGGTTGGGTGTTGTCGATAACGCTCAATGGCTTTCCTTGCCGACCGGTGCGCCGGAGCTGCCGACCAGGAAGTCAAGATCCATCCCCTTGTCGGCCTGCATCACATGATCACAAAAAATCTTGACCCAGCCGCGATCCGCGTGCGGTGGTTGCGGTTTCCACTGCGTCCGCCGGCGCGCAAGTTCCTCGTCCGTGATGACAAGCTGAAGACGGCGCTGGGGAACGTCGAGCTCGATCATATCGCCGTTTTGCACCAGCGCCAGCGGCCCACCCGCGGCGGCTTCCGGCGAAGTGTGCAGCACCACCGTGCCGTACGCGGTTCCCGACATGCGCGCGTCGGAAACGCGGATCATGTCGGTGACGCCCTTTTTTAGGATCTTCGCCGGCAACGCGAAGTTGCCAACTTCCGGAAAGCCCGGGTACCCCTTGGGACCGCAATTCTTGAGCACCAGGATGCATTGCTCGTCCACGTCCAGATTCGGATCGTCGATGCGACGATTGAGATCATCGATATTCTCGAACACGACGGCCCTGCCCGTGTGCTTGAGGAGTCGAGGGGTCGCCGCCGAAGGTTTCAATACGGCGCCATCGGGCGCGAGATTGCCGCGCAACACCGCTATGCCGCCTTCGGCTTTGAAGGGGCGATCGAGCGGGGTAATGACCTCGGGATTCCAGTTCACCGCTTCACTGACGTTTTCCCAGATGGTCTTGCCGTTCACCGTCAGGGCGTCCTGGTGCAGATACTTCCCGATCTCTTTCATCACCACCGGCACGCCACCGGCGTAATAAAAATCCTCCATCAGGAAGCGACCGGACGGCATGAGATCGACCAGGCATGGCATGTCGCGCCCCAGGCGATCCCAATCATCCAGCGTGAGCTTGACGCCGATGCGGCCGGCGATGGCGAGCAGATGGACCACCGCATTGGTGGATCCGCCGATCGCACCATTGACCCTGATCGCGTTCTCGAACGCCTCCTTGGTAAGGATCTTCGACATCGTGAGATCTTCTTCGACGATCCCCACACTGCGCCGCCCCACCATGCGGGCGAGCAGCTTGCGGCGGGAATCGACGGCGGGAATCGCGGCGTTGGTCGGCAAGCCCATCCCGAGCGCCTCCACCATCGAGGCCATGGTCGATGCGGTGCCCATGGTCATGCAATGCCCTGCGGAACGCGACATGCACGACTCGGCTTCGATGACGTCGCCCATCGTCATTTCGCCGGTCTTGAGCATTTCGGTGAACTTCCAGACGTGCGTGCCCGAACCGATATCGTGGCCGCGGAACTTGCCGTTCAACATCGGTCCGCCTGAAAGGCCGATCGTGGGCAGATTGCAAGAGGCGGCGCCCATGAGCAGCGACGGCGTCGTCTTGTCGCAGCCCATCATCAGCACAATCCCGTCGAAAGGATTGGCGCGGATCGATTCCTCCACGTCCATCGCCGCCTGATTGCGGAACAGCATCGTGGTCGGACGCATCAGCGTCTCGCCGAGGCTCATCACCGGGAACTCGATCGGGAACCCCCCCGCGTCGAGCACGCCGTCGCGCACGTGCTGGGCGAGCTCGCGAAAATGCGCGTTGCACGGCGTGGCCTGCGACCAGGTATTGCAGATGCCGATCACCGGACGGCCGTCGAACTGGTCGTGCGGAATACCCTGGTTCTTCATCCACGACCGGTGCACCAACCCGTCGCGGTCGTTGCGTCCGAACCAGGCGACCGAGCGCAGCGGTCGGGAAGTCTTGGGCGTGGTGCTCATGCGGAAATCCGAAGAAAGTTGAAAACTACGGCTCGAGCCGCGAGAGAAAGCAACCGCGCCTCCGACGTCATCCCTGCGGAAGTCACGGCCGTCACCGTCGTCCCTGCAACCGCAGGGACCCATTTTGACTTTGATCTTGACTCATTTTGATTTTGCAATAGCCTAACTCAGGCTTAAAAAAATGGGATTCCTGCTTTCGCAGGAATGACGTAATTTCATAGCATAAGTAGGGTCAGACACGCCCCATAGCGTAGCGCGGCGGGTACGCACTGTTACGGAAGTGGTGTCTGACCCTGCTTATGCCTGCAGGCGCGCCCCTGTCCCGTGGTCGAAGAGATGGACGTTCGCCGGATCGATCGCGAGTCCGATTTGTTGTCCCGGGGTGACCATGGGCCGGCCGTGGGTGACCAACACGATTTGCGCGTCACCGGCTTTCAACAGGAGCTCGGTCTGTGCACCGGTCGGCTCGACCACAATGACTTCGGCGGGCACCTGTGCGTCCGCCGTACCTGCGCTGGAAAGACCAAGATCTTCAGGGCGAATGCCATAGGTCACGCGCTGGCCGTTGGTCCCGACACCCTGCCCGAGCGGCCAGCGCACACCGCCATCGGCTTCGACCCATGCGGTGCCATTGGCGCGCCGCAAAGTGCCGTTGACCACATTCATCGCGGGCGATCCGATGAACTGGGCGACGAAGAGGTTATCGGGATGATCATAAAGATGCAGCGGCGTGCCGATCTGTTCGATGCGCCCGTCGTGCATCACGACGATACGATCGGCCATGGTCATCGCCTCGACTTGGTCGTGGGTGACGTAGACGGTCGTCGTCTTCAGCCGTTGGTGGAGCGCCTTGATCTCGGCCCGCATCGCCACGCGGAGCTTGGCGTCGAGGTTGGACAGGGGCTCGTCGAACAGGAACACCTTCGGGTCGCGGACGATCGCGCGGCCCATCGCCACGCGCTGCCGCTGGCCGCCGGAGAGCTCGCGCGGGAACCGGTGCAGATAAGGATCGAGGTTGAGAATCTTTGCGGCGTGGGTCACCCGCTCGGCAGTTACCTTGGCATCCGCCTTGCGCAACTTGAGGCTGAACGCCATGTTGTCCGCCACCGTCATATGCGGATAAAGCGCGTAGGACTGGAACACCATGGCGATGTCGCGATCCTTCGATTCCACGTCGTTCACCACCCGGCCATCGATGGCGATGGTCCCGCCCGTGATCTCCTCCAGCCCCGCGAGCATTCGCAATAGCGTGGATTTACCGCAACCTGATGGCCCCACCAGCACGACGAACTCGCCGTCGTGGATGTCGAAGCTGACACCGTGGATCACCTTGGTGGTGCCGTAGGTCTTTTCGACGTCCTGGAATGAAACCGATGCCATGTTTTCCTCTACGCCTTCACGGCGCCAGCGGTCAGCCCCGACACCATGTACCGCCTGAACGCGTAATAGATTGCCGCCGGCGGCAACGCATAAACTAGCCCGGTCGTCATCAGCAATTCCCATGGCGAGTCGTCGGCGGCCAGAAAATTGCCCAACGCCACCGACAACGTGATCTGCCGATCGTTGGAAAGCAGCAGAAACGCATACAGGTATTCGTTCCAGGCGAGGAGCAGGGCGTAGGTGCCGATCGCGACCAGCGACGGCATCATCAGGGGCAGATACACCAACCGGAACAGTTGTAGCGGCGAGGCGCCGTCGATCCGTGCCGCCTCGTCCAGCTCGTAGGGCAGCTTGTCGGAGGCCTGTTTCAGCACCCAGATCGCATACGGCGATGCAATGGTCACCATCGCCAGGATCAGCGCCCATTGATTGTTGAGTAGACCGTAATTGCCCATCGTCTTGTACATCGGGACCGCCAGAAACGCCGCGGGGATGAAGTACGTGAAGAGCGCCAGATTCATAATCGTGCGGCCGCCTATCACCTTGAGCCGGCTGATCGCGAATGCGGCGCCGGTTGCGACGATGAGCGTAAGCACCCCCACCGCGACGGAAATCACCAGTGAATTGAATAGATGCAGCCAGAAGTGGCTCAGGTAGTGATGCTTTTGTCCGAACACCACCTCGAAGTTATGCAGCGTCGGGTGATCCGGCCACAGCTTGCCGGCGAAGATCGTTTCCTTCGGCGAAATGGAAAACAGGAAGAGGTAATAGATCGGCAGCATCGTCCACAGGAAGACGGGAATCCCCACGAGCAGAAGCTTCGCCTCCCTTGTCGCGCGTTTCGCCGACACCCGCTTCATCTGGACAGCCGCCGCATCATGAAGAACACAAGCGGGAGAACGAGCGGCATCGCCACCACGATCGCGGCCATCGACAGGTCGACCTGATCGAGCCGCAAATAACGTATGCCCAGAGTCGCCAGCACATGCGTCAGGTCTGCCGGTCCACCGCCGGTGAGCAGATACACGCTGTTGAAATCACCGAGCGTCCAGATCATCGAAAGAATTGTCGACGTGAGGTAGAGCGTCTGCATCGACGGCCAGGTGATGAACTTGAATTTCTGCCAGCCGGTGGCTCCGTCGACCGAGGCCGCTTCATAAAGCTCGGACGGGATGGCCATGCGCCCGGCAAGGAGTATCAGGGTCCAGAACGGGAGCGATTTCCAGATGTGCACAAGAATGGCCATCGAAAGCGCGAGCGTCGGGTCGTTGAGCCAGTTCGGGCCGTCTTCACCGGTGAAGCGGAAGATGAGTGAATTGATGATGCCCCATTCCGGATTCAGCATGAACCGGAACGAAAGGATGGTCGGTATGGACGGCACCGCCCACGGCAGGATGAACAGCAGCGACAGCCACTTGATCCAGGCCTGCGCCTGCACAAAGAATCCGGACAGAAACAACGCCACGACCATCTTGAGATTGATGCCGACAATCAGGAACACGAGGGTGTTGACCACCGAGCGCGCAAACACCGGATCTTCGAAAAGATGGACGTAGCTTTGCGGATGCCGCGCGAGCCAGAGGCCGTAGCCGACGGGATACAGCACGAACACCACGAACACCAGCACGTAGGGCGCGATCATGATCATGCCCCACGCCTGCCAGGGTGACAGGCGCCTCTTCGCGGGACCGGCCGGCAGCGCCGACCTTGATTCCGGGAGTGCGAGCGTGGACATATGATCCGCGAACAATGGATGCCGGGGTCAATCGCCTGCGATGAAAGACAAGCGGCTCACCGCGGCGCTCCCGCAGCCTCGCGGGAGCGCCGGTCAGTGCAAGAACGTCAGCCCGCGACCGCCTTGATGCGGGCAATCATTTCGTCCACCGCCTTGTCTACGGGGACCTTCTCGTTGACGACGCGGTTCATCGCCTTGGCCCAGACGTTCTCGTTGTTGAGAATCGTGAACTTGTAGTTCTTGGTGAATTCGAAGGTCACCGTGCCGTTGGCGTACTGGTT
>JANXZT010000024.1 GCA_025355395.1 Betaproteobacteria bacterium | reverse complement strand
GTGGGACCCCGGCATCGGCTTCGGCAAGACCGTGGCGCAGAACTTCGCCCTGCTGGCGCGCCAGCGCGAATTGCTGGCCAGCGGCTATGCTCTGCTGGTGGGCTGGTCACGCAAATCCTCGCTGGGCAAGGTGACCGGGCTGGGCATCGATGAGCGGCTGCCCGCGAGCATGGCAGCCGCTTTGCTCGCCGTCGAGCGGGGCGCCCACGTCGTGCGCGTGCACGATGTCAAGGAGACGGTGGCGGCGCTGAAGGTGCGCGAGGCCATGTTGGCGGCAGTAGACAACCAGGGCAGAGATCAAGACTCATGAGCAGAACCTATTTCGGCACCGACGGCATCCGTGGCACGGTTGGCCAGCCTCCAATCACGCCCGACTTCGTCCTGCGGCTGGCGCATGCCGTGGGCCGGGTGCTCAAGAAGACCGAGCAGCGGCCCACGGTGCTGATCGGCAAGGACACCCGCATCTCGGGCTACATGCTGGAAAGCGCGCTCGAGTCGGGCTTCAATTCGGCCGGGGTCGACGTCGTGCTGCTGGGGCCCTTGCCCACACCCGGCGTGGCCTACCTGACCCGCGCCCAGCGGGCCAGCCTGTGCGTGGTCATCAGCGCGAGCCACAACCCCTATCCGGACAACGGCATCAAGTTCTTCAGCGCACAGGGCACCAAGCTGCCCGACGTTTGGGAGCGGGCGGTGGAAGCCGCGCTGCAGGAGCCGCCGAGTTGGGCCGATTCGGCGGGGCTGGGCAAGGCGCGGCGGCTGGACGATGCCGCGGGACGCTACATCGAATTCTGCAAAAGCACCTTTCCAGGCGAGCTTGATCTCAAGGGCTGGCGCATCGTGGTCGACTGCGCGCATGGGGCGGGTTATCACGTGGCGCCGCCGGTATTCCACGAGCTCGGGGCCGATGTCATCGCCGTGGGGTCGGAGCCGAACGGAATCAACATCAATGACAAGGTCGGCGCCACGCATCCTGCACACCTGGCCGCGGCCGTGGCGGAGCACGGCGCGGATCTTGGCATTGCGCTCGACGGCGATGGCGATCGCCTGGTGATGGTCGATCGCACCGGCCGAATTTACGACGGCGATGAGCTTCTGTATATCATCGCGATGGACTACCGCCGCCGCGGTGCCTTGAATGGCGGCGTGGTGGGCACGCTCATGACCAATCTGGGATTCGAGCAGGCGCTCTCCCGCCAGGATGTTCCGCTCGAGCGCGCGGCGGTCGGCGATCGCTACGTGCTCGAGCGCATGCTGGCCAAGGGGTGGCAGCTTGGCGGTGAGAATTCGGGCCATTTGCTGTGCCTCGACAAGCACACCACTGGCGACGCGATCATTGCCGCGCTGGCGGTGTTGCGGGCGTTGGTGGAGCAAGGCCGCACTCTTGAGGAGCTGACGCGCGATGTGCAGCTCTTCCCGCAGCGTCTCATCAACGTCCGGGTGCCTCGCGGCTACGACTGGGACGGCAATCCCGAGATCCGCGCCGCGCAGGCCAGGACCGTTGCCGCACTCGGGCAGGCGGGGCGGGTGTTGTTGCGTACCTCGGGCACCGAGCCCGTGCTGAGGGTAATGGTGGAAGCGCGCGAGCCCGGGGTCGCCGATCGGCATGCCCGGGCGCTCGCCGATGCGGTGACGGCCGCCACCGGCTGACCCGTCCCGCCGCTCGGGGCAAACTGCAGGACGCTGTCTTCGCTTGCTTGAGGATGGCGCTGCGTATAATCGGCAGTGCGCTCCGGTGCGCACGCTGGACGTTCGATGCGCCGGCACACTTCGCCCGCATCACCGGCGGCGCCCACCCACTTCCGCGATGGTCGCCGTTATACACACTCGTCCCCAGACCTCGGCTCCGCAGGCGATTGCCGCGTGGCTGGACGCGTTACAGGGCATCTATCCGGACGAGGACATCGCCAGATTGGAAGATGCGTTCGCCTATGCGCACGCGCGCTGCCTCGACATCGTGGGTCGCGATGGCGAGCCGCTGGTGGACCGGGCGGTTGGCACCGCCACCATTCTTGCAGGACTGAAACTCGATGCCGCCAGCGTCAAGGCAGCCCTGCTCATGGGCCTTTCCGGCGCGCGCGCCTTCGACGCGGAGGAGGTCACCGCCCGTTTCGGGGCCGAGGCCGCGGCGCTGGTGCAAGGCGTTGCACGCATGGACGAGATTCGCGCCACGCCGGTCGCCGGCGGCGCGGAAGAGCACGCCGCACAGGCCGAGCGCCTGCGCAAGATGCTGCTCGCGATGGTGGAAGACATCCGCGTGGTGTTGATCAAGCTCGCCGAGCGCACGCAGGCGCTGCGCTACCTCGTCACCGGTGAGCAGGCATTGCGCGAGGCCGCCGCGCGGGAAGTGCTCGACCTCTTCGCCCCGCTCGCCAATCGCCTCGGCATCTGGCAGCTCAAATGGGAGCTCGAGGATCTTTCGCTACGGGCGCTCGAGCCCGAAGCGTACAAATCGATCGCGCAGCAGCTCGATGAACGCCGGCTCGATCGCCAGCGCTACATCGAAGCGTTGGTGGCAACCATTACGCGCGAGCTTGCGCGGGCGGGCATTCGGGCAGCGGTGACGGGCCGGCCGAAGCACATCTACAGCATCTGGAACAAGATGCGCCGCAAGCACGCCGGCATCGAGACGCTCTACGACATCCGCGCGGTGCGCATCGTGGTCGATGACGTCAAGGATTGCTATGCGGCGTTGGGGATCGTGCATAACCTCTGGACGCCATTGCCCGGCGAATTCGATGACTACATCGCCAAGCCCAAGGCCAACGATTATCGCTCGCTGCACACTGCGGTGATCGGTCCGGAAGACCAGCCGCTCGAGGTGCAGATCCGCACGCGAGACATGCACCAGCACGCCGAGTACGGCGTGGCAGCCCATTGGCGGTACAAGGAGTCAGGACAGCGCGCGGCGCGGCGCGATCCCGCTTTCGAGGACCGGATTGCCTGGCTGCGGCAGGTGCTCGACTGGAAGGACGCGGTGGCCGATGCGTCCGGATGGCTGACGGCTTTCAAGAGCAGCCTCTTTACCGACACGATCTATGTGTTGACGCCGCAGGGCAAGGTGATGGATCTTCCGCGCGGGGCAACGCCGGTGGATTTTGCCTACGCGGTCCATACCAATCTCGGCCATCGCTGTCGGGGTGCCCGCGTGAACGGCGCCTTGGTGCCGCTCAACACACCGCTCAAGAACGGGCAGCAGGTCGAGATCATCACGGTAAAGCAGGGCGGCCCCTCGCGCGACTGGTTGAACTCCGGTCTGGGCTATGTGCAAAGCCATCGCGCCCGCGCCAAGGTGCGGCAATGGTTCAAGGCGCAGCAGCACGACGAAACCGTGGCGCACGGACGTGCCGTGATCGAGCGCGAGTTGCAGCGCGCCGGCGCCACCGCGCTCAATCTCGATGCCGTCGCGGTTCGGGCGGGATTTGCGCGCGCCGACGAGCTTTTTGCGGCGGTCGGACACGAGGAGATCAATGCGCGGCAGATCCAGCTCGCCATTCGCGCTGTTGCGACGCCCGGCGCGGAGCCTGCTGCTGCGATCCCCGCAGCAGTGCCCACGCGCGAGAGCAAGGCCGCGGGGGCGGGCAAGGGCATCCTGGTCGTCGGCGTGGATCGGCTGATGACGGTACTGGCGCGCTGCTGCAAGCCGGCGCCGCCCGACGCCATCGTCGGCTTTGTCACGCGCGGCAAGGGGGTGACCATTCACCGGCAGCGCTGCAGCAGTGTAGCGAGGCTGCGGCTGCGGGAGCCGGAGCGGCTGATCACCGCCGATTGGGGTGCGCCGCACGACGAAGTCTTTCCCGTGGACGTGGTTATCGAAGCCACCGACCGGCAGGGGCTGCTGCGTGACATCACCGAAGTCTTGTCCCGCGAGCGCATCAACGTCACTGCGGCGAATACGCTCACGCGCAACATGCAGACCCGGATGGCGTTCACGCTCGAGGTAAGAAGCCTCGATCTCCTGCAGCGCGCCTTGGACCTCGTGCGCGAGGTTCGCGGAGTGCTGGGGGCCGTCCGGCGCTAGATGATTCAGGGCCTGTTCACACTATATCCGTACGACGCAACCGTTGCGGGAGCGGGCGCGCTGGGACGCCGCTTAAACGTTGCTCTCCTCGCCAAGACGGGTCTTAAGCTTCCGGTATTGGCAAAATCTGGGGCCTTGCACCAATAATTTTTCGGTTGATGACCGGCAAAGGCAAAACACCTATGGCAGATACATCATGTTCGTCCGACGAGGCGGGACGGCTTGCCGCCGTCAGGCGCTACGAAATTCTCGATACTCCACCGGATGGGGCATTCGACTGTGTAGCGGAACTCGCGGCACGCATTTTCGCCGTACCGATTGCCCTCATCAGCATCGTGGATAGCGATCGGATCTGGTTCAAGTCACATTACGGCGTGGCGACGAGCCAGGTATACCGCGAACCCGGTCTTTGTACGTCGGCGATTCTTCGGGATGCGCCTACCGTCATCACTGACGCGAAAATGGACGTCCGAACCTTGGCCAACTCCCTCGTTGCCGGCGCGTTCGGGCTCCGTTTCTATGCGGCCGCCCCGCTGCATACGCCTGACGGGTTCAACCTGGGCACGCTTTGCGTCATCGACAAGGCCCCGCGAATCGTCATGGAGGCGGAACAGGAGACGCTGCGGTCGCTGGCGGCAATCGTCGTAAATCAGCTGGAGCTTCGGCTGAGTGCTCGCCGGCTGGTGCAAAGCGAGGCCTCGCTGCGTGCTGGTATGGAAGAGACCATTGCCGCGCGTACCGCGCAACTCAGCCGGCTGTCGCGGGAGCTCTTTCGCATCGCCGAAGAAGAAAGAGGGAGACTCGCGGGTGAGCTCCACGACGACATGGGCAGCACCCTCACTCTGCTGGCGATGAAGCTGGAGGATATCAAAGCACACATGCGCGACACCGATCCGAGGTCTCTCGCCACGCACCGGGAGGCCGTCCAGCTATTGCACGATCTGGTTGCAAGCCAGCGCCACGTTGTCGACAGCCTGCGACCGCGGATGCTTGATTCGTTGGGGCTTGCCGCCGCACTTCAAAGCTACGCGGACGAATGGGGCAGGAAAAGCGGAATCGCCGTAATCGCGGTGATTCCCGTCGATCTCCCGGCGCTCGAGACCGACGCGGCGTTGGCCATCTATCGCGTGGCGCAGGAGTCGCTGACCAATGTCGCCAATCACGCCAACGCCACGGCGGTGCGTCTGACGCTGACGGTAGCAGGCGACGACATAACCCTTTGCGTCGAAGATGATGGTATCGGGCTTGCGCCGGCCCAGGTTCCACACCGTTCTTCCCACGGCATCCTGGGCATGCATGAACGCCTTTTACAATTCGGAGGACGGCTGGTCGTTGAGCCTGGAGACCAGAGAGGTACCCGCGTGATGGGGGCAATTCCCGCCAACCGTGCGGTAGCCGGTGCGCACTAGGAAGGAGGGCCGGCGCTGGTCTGCGCGGGCCATCGTTGCCGTGACGGCGGTCGGGACACTCGCGGTAGCCTTCGTCGCCATCAACCTGACCCCGGGCGAGAAGCAGATCGAGCAGAAAGTGCCGCGTCTGTACAGCACGGGCGACCCGCAGTTCCGGCGCGCCTTGGGCGTGCTGCTCCGACCGCAGATTCTGGAAGGCAACCGGCTGACTACGTTGCGCGACGGCGACGAGATTTTGCCCGCCATGCTTGCGGCGATTCGTAGTGCACGCCAGACCATTACGTTCGAAACCTACATCTACTGGTCGGGGGACATCGGCCACGCTGTCCCCGATGCGCTGATCGAGCGCGCTCATGCCGGCGTCAAGGTGCATGTTCTCCTCGACTGGCTGGGCAGCAGCAAGATGGACGCCGCACTTTTGCAGGAGACGAGAAGCTGCTGGAGCACGCCGCGTCGCTGCTGGGGGGACGGCTTTAGAGCTCATCTGACGCCGGCAATCGACAACAACAAGCCGGCGGTTGCGCAGGCCAGGATGACGGGAATCACGCCGACGCGGAGTCGAAACAGCGCGATGACGGCAACGACGGCGAGTCCGGCAGCAATGGGATCGATGCCGTGAAGCGCACCTGCTGCCCAACCGCCAGGCCAAATCACGCGCGATGCGAAGAACACCGCCAGGTTGATGATCACGCCGACCACTGCCGCCGTGATCCCCACCAGAGGCGCGGTGAAACCGAGACGGCCGTGGGTGGATTCGACCAGTGGGCCACCGGCCAGAATGAACAGGAACGAGGGCAGGAAGGTAAAGAAGGTCGCAACACAGGCGCCCGCAATGCCGGCCAACACCAGCGCTTGCGGTCCCGAAACCTCTTTCGTCCAGCCGCCCACAAAGCCCACGAATGCGACCACCATGATGAGCGGGCCCGGCGTCGTTTCGCCCAGTGCGAGTCCGTCGATCATCTGGGTCGCGCTCAACCAGCCATGGTTTTCCACGGCTCCCTGCACCACGTACGGCAACACCGCATAGGCGCCGCCGAAGGTCAGGAGCGCCGCCTTGCTGAAAAACCACGCCATCTGCGGCAGCGTGGTTGTGGCTCCGTAATGCGCGACGAGCGCTCCGATGGCCAACGCCCAGAGCGCGAAGCAGGTTAGCGCGACGGCAGCGAGACGCGACCAGCGGAACCGGGCATGTGCAGGCGTTGGCGTGTCGTCGTCGATGATGGCGCGAGCGGAGGCGATGTCCTTCGCGGCAAATCCCGCGACGGGCGTGAATGCGGACGGTGCCAGGCGCGCGCCAATCCATCCGATCACCGCGGCGCCCAGGATGATCGCGGGGAAGGGTACCGCGAACAGCGCGATGGCCACGAAAGCCGCGCCGGCGATCGCCCACAGTAACGGATGCTTCAATGCCCGCGAGCCGATCCGCCACGCCGCATGGGCGACGATCGCGACCACCGCAGGCTTGATGCCGTACAGCGCACCGGCAATGGCCGGCACATCGCCGAACGCCATGTAGATCCATGCCAGCGCAATCAATATCAGGAGCGACGGCAGCACGAACAGCGCCCCCGCCACCACGCCGCCCCATGTCCGGTGCAACAGCCAGCCGATATAGGTGGCGAGCTGCTGCGCTTCCGGACCCGGGAGCACCATGCAATAGTTGAGCGCATGCAGGAACCGCCGCTCGGATATCCAGCGCTTGGTGTCGACGAGATCGCGATGCATGATCGCGATCTGTCCCGCCGGCCCGCCAAAACTCACAAACCCGAGCTTGAGCCAATAGGCAAACGCCTCGCGCCGGGTGGGTGCGCGCGGCGGCGCCAAGGTGCCCATCGCGGAAAAGGCGGCAGTCATCGGATTACCAAGATTCCGTCATCCCCGCGCACGCCAGCCATGCCTCCGTCATTCCCGCGAACGCCAGACATACGTCCGTCATTCCCGCGCACGCCAGGCATACGTCCGTCATTCCCGCGCACGCCAGCCATGCCTCCGTCATTCCCGCGCAGGCCAGCCATACCTCCGTCATTCCCGCGAACGCGGGAATCCATTTTCTGGGCCCAAACTGGGCCCGGTGAAAGTCCAAATGGATCCCTGCGTTCGCAGGGATGACGGAGGAGCGCGGTCACGTTCGCACGGATGACGGGGAAGCGCGGTCACGTTCGCAGGGATGACGGTCGAGCGCGATCACGTTCGCAGGGATGACGGTGGAGCGCGATCACGTTCGCAGGGATGACGGTGGAGCGTGGTCACGTTCGCAGGGATGACGGAGGAGCGCGGTCACGTTCGCACGGATGACGGGGAAGCGCGGTCACG
>JANXZT010000023.1 GCA_025355395.1 Betaproteobacteria bacterium | reverse complement strand
TGCTCCCCACCCCGCCTCGCGACGGATGCAGTTACTTTCGGCTACGGGGCTGTGGCTCACCCCGACGCGGACTTGCACCGCGCTGATACGCGCCCCTCGTGGGCGCACTCATTCCCGCGACCGCGGGAATCCATATTCCGGACCCGACGATGGGCTCGATCAAAGTCAAAGTGGATCCCCGCGTTCGCGGGGATGACGATTGTGGATCCCTCGCGTTCGCGGGGATGACGATTGTGGATCCCTCGCGTTCGTGGCGATGACGATTGTGGATGCCCGTGTTTTCGGGGATGACGACTGTGGATCCCCGCGTTCGCGGGGATGACGATTGTGGATGCCCGTGTTCTCGGGGATGACGAATGTAGATCCCCGCGTTCGCGGGGATGACCATTGTGGATTCCCGTGTTCGTGGCGATGACGATTGTGGTTGGTCACTCCGCTCAGGCCATGACGGCGGTGGCCGCGACGTACTCATAACCCAAGGCCTGCGCGACGGGCTCGCAGGTGACCTTGCCGTAGGCGATGTTAAGGCCGTTGCGCAAGTGCGGGTCGTCCGTCAACGCCCGCCGCCATCCCTTGTCGGCGATAGCCAGCACGAACGGCAAGGTGGCATTGTTGAGCGCGAACGTGGACGTGCGCGGCACGCCGCCTGGCATGTTGGCCACGCAATAATGGGTCACACCGCTCACGACATAGGTTGGATCGGCGTGCGTGGTGGGGCGCGAGGTCTCGAAACAGCCGCCCTGGTCGATCGCGACGTCGACGATGACCGACCCCGGCTTCATACGGGCGACGAGCTCCGCCGAGACGAGCTTGGGTGCGGAGGCCCCCGGAATCAGCACCCCGCCTACCACGAGGTCGGCGGTGATGACGTGATTCTCGATGGCATCGCGCGTCGAGAAGACGGTATTGAGCGGACGCCCGAACTGCCGCCATAAAGCGCGCAGCACTTCGGTGTTGCGATCGAGAACCCACACTTCGGCGCCCATGCCGAGCGCGATGTGTGCGGCGTGCGAGCCGACCACGCCGCCGCCGAGGATCACCACTTTCGCGGGGTCCACTCCCGGCACCCCGCCCAGCAACACGCCGAGGCCGCCGTGCGGCTTCTCCAGATAATAAGCACCGGCCTGGATGGACATGCGTCCGGCGACTTCGGACATCGGGGCGAGCAGCGGTAAACCGCCGCTCCCCGAAGTAACGGTCTCATAGGCAATGCACACCGCATTGCCGGTCAGGAGATCGGCCGCCTGCTCGGGATCGGGCGCGAGGTGCAGGTAGGTGAACAGGACCTGCCCGGACTTGAGCATGCGTCGCTCCCCGGCCTGCGGTTCCTTGACCTTGACGATCATGTCGGCCGTCGCGAACACTTCGCCGGGAGAGGCCACCACTTCGGCGCCCGCCCGCCGGTACGCCTCGTCGCCCATGCCGATGCCAACGCCTGCATCGTGCTCGACCACGACATGATGACCATGCGCCACCGCTTCGCGAACGCTGCCAGGCGTCAAGCCAACGCGGTTCTCGAGCACCTTTATTTCCTTCGGAACGCCTATACGCACGGGCAACCTCTCATCAATGAAACACGCTTTGGAACCAATGAGTCCCGATTACTTTCCTAACGTCCAGAGAGAAAGCTCCGGCACGAATCCGACGATCACCGAAATCACCACCATGGCAGCCACGAATGGCACGGCGCGTCGGGCAATCGCCGTGATCGAGACACCGGTGAGTCCGGACATTACAAACAGATTGAGGCCCATGGGCGGCGTGATGAACCCAAGGCCGAGCGAGGTGATCATGAAGACGCAAAAATGAATTGGATCCATTCCGATCTTCTGCGCCACAGGCGCCAACAATGGCGCCAGAATAACGATATTCGGCGTGGTCTCCATGAACATACCGGCGATGATGAAGATCCCGAGCATCAGCAAGATCAGCAGGGCGCGGTTCTCGGTGATGGAGGTGAGCGCCCTTACGAGCTCCTGCGGAATGCCGAGCACCGTCAGCGCCTGCGAGAACAGCACGGCCACCGCAAGGATGGGCAAGATGACGCCGTTCACCCGGGCCGAGGTTTCGAGCATCGCCGGGAAGTCCTTGAGCGAGACTGTCCGCTGCAGCACGCCGATGAGGAGCGCGACCGCCACCGCCACCGCGGCTGATTCCGTCGGCGTGAAAACGCCCGAGTAGATGCCACCCAGAATGATGAATGGCACGAGCAGCGCCAGCTTGGCCTCATTGAGCGCACGAAACCATCGTCGCCACGAGAAGGGTGTGCGCGAGTTTTCGTAGGCGCGCAAATGATTGACCCACAGGTTGGTGACAATCACACTCACCAGCACCAGGATTCCGGGAATGATCGCAGCGACGAAGAGCGTGGTGGACGAGATGCCGAGCACAAGTCCGATGATGATGTATGAAATCGATGGCGGTATGAGGATGCCCGTGCAGGCGCCGGCGGCCACCAGCGCACATGCATAGGACTTCGGGTAGCCACGCTCCACCAGGCGATCCATGGTGATGCGGCCGATGGCAGCGGCATCTGCCGCATCGGAGCCGGAGATGCAGGCAAAAAACCCGCAGCCGAGCACCGTCGCAGTCCCGAATCCGGTGCGCAGGCTGCCGGTGGTGGCTTCGGCAAAATCAAGGAGCTTGTAGGCGAGGCCCGAGCGAACCATAACGTCGCCGGTCAGGATAAAGAGCGGGATGGCGATCAGCGCGAACGAGTCTACGCCCTGGAACAGCGCCTCGCCCAGCAACGACAGAGGAAGCGCATTGGTCTTGAGCAGCAGGGCGATCGTGCCGAGCCCCACAGCGACCCAGAAGGGAACAGCGAGGAGCAGCAGAACGACGATGAGCAACAGCGATAGGGAGACTGACATGACGAGCGCTACTTATTGACACTTACGGATCTGCATGACAACTGCTCCGTCATTCCCACGCAAGCGGGAATCCATTTGTTACGTACGAAAAATGGATCCCCGCGTTCGCGGGGATGACGATTGAGTTTTGTCATGTACTTTTGAAAAGCTCAGTAAAATGGAAGACGCGCTGGCCGCGTCAGTCGAAAAGCAGGGTGCCGGTATAGGGTGCGCGGCCGGAGCGAATATGGCGCCAGTCGCGCATTGCGGACTGCAGCACCCGCACGATCATCATCGCAAAGCCCAAGGGTACGGCGGCCTGAAACCATACCTGACTCACCCGCAGCGCAGGCGTTAACGCATCGAAGCGCAGCATCGTCCCGATCGTCTGCAGCGACCAGTACAGCGCGAAGCCCGCGAATACCATCGTTGCAAGCTCGGAGAACAGGTACACGCACCCTTTGAAGCGCGGCGGCAGCTTGCTGGTCAGGATGTCGAACCGGATGTGAGCACGTTGCTTGACGGCATAGGATGCCCCCACCCAGCCTAGATAGATGAAGGCGAAGCGGGCCGCTTCCTCGCCCCACAGCGAGGAAAAATTGAACACGAAGCGCCGGATGACTTCGCTGACGATGACGAATACGATAAAGCAGTAGAAGACGAGCATCAGGTATCGCTCGCCGTTGCGGTCGATACCTTGCAGAAAAGCGCGCATGAAAGCCCTTCGCCGGGACGGTGCTGCCATCCCGGGCTCCAAAGATTGACGGGGTTGCGTTCAGCCCTGGTAGTCGTTGACGGTGAACTTGCCCTTGGTGTTGGCCGCCGTCTTGAGCTTGTCGAATGTATCCGTTGATCCGGCAAGCTCCTTCTTGATGTCATTCCACTCCGGACGCTGCTCGCCGGCGGCATCCACCCAACGCTTGTGCTCGGCAGCGGTGGGCTTGTAGAACTTCACGCCCGCCTTGCCGAGCGCATCCATGGAGGCCTTCCGCGCGATCGGGATTTGCGCAAAGCTTTCGCCTTGTGTTTTTTCGCTTGCTTCCTCGAATTTCATCTGCAGGTCCTTGGGCAGCGCCTGGAACCAGCCATAGTTCGCGGCAAACATCTGCGCGTCCGGCACCGAATCGACGAGCGTGATCGATTCCAGGATGTCGATGAAGCCAAAGGTATAGAGCGCGCCGACCGATGGATCGAGAGCATCTGCCACGCCTTGCTTCAACGCGGAGGGTGTTTCACCCCACGCGACCACCGTCGGATTGGCGCCGGTCAGGCGATAGAACTGCTGGAGTAGACGGGAGGACGGAACGCGCATCTTGAGGCCGCGCATGTCATCCGGCGTCTTGATCTGGCGGCCGAGGCCCTTGCGCGCGGCAATCGTGCGTGGATCGACCGTGAAATAGAACATCGGCTTGTAGCCTTTGCCGGTGACCTTGGGCGTGATCTCCCCATTCCAGACGGTCGAGGTCACGAGGTTGGCGAAACGCTGGTTCTCGCCGCACCAGAACGGAATATTGATCACATCGACGATGGGCGCGAATGGAGAGAAGTTCGAGAGCGATACCGACCCCCCTTGGATCGTGCCCGCCTGGACCTTCTGCGCGAGCGCACTGCCGATCCCGAGTTGCCCGGACGGAAAGAGCTTCACGTATACCGCGTTGCCGGACAGCGCTTCGAGGTTGTCCTTGAACTGCGTCTGCATGATCGGATACGTCTTGTAATCATCGGCTTTGTATTCCGTGGCGAAGATCATCACGTGCTTGGCCGCTTTCTCTTTCGCCTCTTCGTTGTCTGCGGCGCGCGCAAGGTCCGCCTCCGACCAGAGAAAGCCTCCGGTCGCTGCCAACACGGCAGTAGTGAACCCATAGCGGCTGGCGACGATTAGAAATCGACGGCGTTGAAACCCGTCTTCATTGGCTTCGGGCCTGTGCTTGCTCATATCGTTCCTCCTTGGTTTGCATTCGATTCATCGGCTGCGGGCGCATGCGTTGCCTGCTCCAGAGCCAGTAATCCAGCGACAAAAAAAACCATGCACAGCAACACCAGCAGAAACTCCCCGACATCATCGAATTGGAAGACATCGGCGCCGAACCTGACATGGGCGATGCGAAGCCCCATGTTGACCACGAACAGTCCCAGCAGAATGCCAGAAATTACGAATGGCACGCGATGCCGGCGGCGCATCGAGAGCGCGTTCATCATGGACGCAGAACGATCTTGGCGGCACCGCTTTTGCCCTGATCGAGATCCGCGAAAGCCGCCGCACCCTCTTTCAGCGGCCGCTCTTCCACCCAGCCAAGCTCTCCGTAGACACCCGCCTCGAGCGAGCGCACCGTGGCGCGGAGGTCTGCCATGGAATAGGTATAGGTGCCAACCAGTGTAATCTCGCTCAAGGTGAGCTTGCGCATGTCGATTTCGCGTTCCCAATCCACGGTCGCGCCGCGCAGATCGTCGAGCACGCCATTGCGGCCGATCATCGTGCGCTGCGCCATCTCTGTCGCCCGCGCCGGATCATTGAACACCGGTGCCGTGAGCTCTGTTGGAAAAAAGCCCGGCGCAATGGCGTTGCAATTGACGCCGTGGCGTGACCAAGCTTGTTTCAGTGCGCGCGTGAGCTGCACGATGCCGCTTTTAGAGGCGCCGTAAGCCGCGCCATTGGGAAATGACCGTACTGTCATGAATGGGTGACGAACGATTCGCCGGGGAAATACTTGCGCAGGCGATCATCCGCAGTGCGGGCATGTGCCTCCATGCCCTCCAGGCGGGAGATGCGCGCAGTGACCGCGCCGATCTGCCGGGTCGCATCGCGTGACATGCGCTGGTAGGTGACGGTCTTGAGGAACTTGCCCACACTGAGCCCGCCAGAATAACGCGCTGCTTTTTTAGTCGGCAGGATGTGATTGGGACCGGACGTCTTGTCCCCGAAGGCTACCGTGGTCTCCTCGCCGAGAAAGAGCGAACCGTAGTTGGTCAGGCGGCCGAGCCACCAGTCAAGGTCGATCGCATGAACTTCGAGATGCTCCGAGGCGTATTCATCGCTTATCTGGGCGGCTTCTTCCCGCGTGTCGGCAAGCACGATCTCGCCGTAGTCGCGCCAGGCGCTTCCGGCGGCGGCCGCAGCGTCAGCCGGCAGCACGTCGATGAGCTCAGGGACCCGTTGCGCCACGAGCCTCGCCACGCGCGCTGAGGTGGTGATGAGCCACGCCGGGGAATCCGCGCCGTGCTCCGCCTGGCCGACCAGGTCCGCTGCGACGATGGCAGGATCGGCGCTGTCGTCCGCAATCACGCACACCTCGCTCGGACCGGCGAACACGTCAATCCCCACCCGCCCGAAAAGCGCGCGTTTGGCCTCCGCCACGTATTTGTTGCCGGGTCCCGCGATCACATCGGCGCGCTTGCCGGTAAAAATTCCGAACGCGAGGGTGGCGATCGCCTGCACCCCACCGAGCGTCATGATGACATCCGCCCCGGCAACGGCCATCGCGTACAGAACCACCGGATGAATGCCCTGGCGGCGATACGAAGGCGAGCAGGCAATCACCGCCGGCACGCCGGCGGCCTTGGCCGTGGTGATGCTCATGAGGGCCGACGCGACATGCGCGTAACGGCCGCTGGGCACATAACAACCGGCGACGTTGACCGGAATGAGCCGCTGCCCTGCAATGAGGCCCGGGTGGAGCTCCATCTCGAATTCGTGCAGGCTCTCCCGCTGCTTCCGCGCAAAGTCATGCACTTGGCGGTGCGCGAAGCGGATGTCGTCTTTCACCTGTTGGGAGAGCGTGGCCCCAGCGCTCGCAATTTGCTCTGTGCTGACGAGGAAATCGCTGGTCCAGCCATCGAGCTTTTCCGCGTATTCGCGGACCGCGGCTTCCCCCCGCAATTCGATCTCGGCGAGCATCCTCTCGACCAACGCACGGGTGTCACCTTCCCCTGTTTGCGGCGTCTTGGCGGCCTTTTTCAAAAGCTGTGTGCTCATGCTTGCATCCGTTTCGTAGCCGACCGGAACCTACCCCCGGCCCGAGACCCTGTCAATCGACGCCGACGCATCGGATGGGAGCGGGGGCCACGGTCCGGCACGCGCAAATTGCCAAAGGTGTACGATTCACAGTTGATTACCGTAGATCACCGGCGCGACTCCACGCGCCGCGCCATTCAAGCCGGAGTAAACCATGGGACATGCTGAGCTCAAGCTGCACGACCAGGCGACGACGAAAGCCATGTCGCTCGACGAATACTGGATGCCGTTCACGCCCAACCGGGATTTCAAGCACGATCCCAAGTGGATCGTCCGGGCGGAGGGCATGTATCTCTGGAACGATCGCGGGGAGCGCCTGATCGATGCTTGTTCAGGACTCTTCTGCGTGAACGCCGGACATTGCCGCAAGGAGATTGCGGATGCGGTGTCGGCGCAACTGCGCGAGCTCGATTTCATTGCGCCCTTCACGCGCGGCCATCCCAAACAGTTCGAGCTGGCCACCCGCGTGGCCGAACTCACTCCGGGCGATCTCAACCGCATTTTTTTCGTGAACTCAGGCTCCGAAGCGGTCGACAGCGCGATGAAGCTGGCGCTGGCCTATCACCAGGCGCGCGGACAGGCCGGGCGCACCATGTTCATTTCCCGCGAGCGCGCTTATCACGGCGTGAATTTCGGCGGTGTGGCGCTTTCGGGCATTGTCAACAATCGGCGCAAGTTCATCACCGGCCTGCCCACGGTCGCCCATATGCGCCACACCCATCTCAAGGAAAATTTCTTCGCGCGAGGCGAAGCAGCCCATGGCGCCGAGCTGGCGGAGGACCTCACGCGCCTGGTCAATCTTTACGGCCCCGAAAACATCGCCGCCTGCTTCATCGAGCCGATCGCGGGATCGACCGGATGCCTGGTGCCGCCCAAGGGATACCTCAAGCGCATTCGCGAAATCTGCGACGCGCACGGCATTCTGCTGGTGTTCGATGAAGT
>JANXZT010000012.1 GCA_025355395.1 Betaproteobacteria bacterium | reverse complement strand
CCCGCGGGCTTCGTGTCGATCGACGACAGCGAGGTGATGAAGTTCTCGCAAGACGGCATTCGCCCCTATCCGGACGTGAAGGGCATCCTGGAAATGGGGGGACGCGACTGGCACGACGAGGACCACATGGTGACGGAGGCCACGATCCGTGCGTTCTACGACTACTACCGTCAGGTCATGGATTTGTGAGCGCTGCCGTGAAAGACTTCAAGAGCATGGGTCCGCGGGACCTGCGGTGCGAACTCGACGAGCTCTACGCAGAGTACATCGGTTGCCTGGACGACTGCGAGCTCGAGAAGTGGCCTGAGCTATTCACCGACAAGTGCGTGTACAAGATCATCCCTCGAGCCAATTACCGACGGGGATTGCCGCTCGCGACGTGGTTGAGCGAGAGCAAGGGCATGCTGATGGATCGGGTCGTCGCAATACGGCAGACGAGCATGTATGCGCCGCGGTACCTGCGGCATCTGGTCAGCGGCATCCGCATCAAAGGTTGGGAGGGCGATCTGCTGTCGATCCAGGCCAACTACCTGGTCCTGGAAACACTGGTCGACGACGTGACCAAAATCTTCAACGCCGGTGTCTATCTCGATCGGCTGGCGATTGTCGACGGGCAATTGAAGTTCAAAGAGAAGCTTTGCGTGTTCGACAGCATCGTCGTGCCGAACAGCCTGATCTATCCCATTTGAGAGCCGTTACGGAGCCGAGGCTCGCTGCCGTCGGCGGGCAAGCAACCTCGTGGGCAAGGAGCGGTAGGCATGAGTGAGGCAATGGAATTCGTCGGGCTGCCGCCTCCCCTCAAGCCGTCGATCACGCGCGTGAAGGAGTACTTTCAGGCGCTTGATAATTTCTTCAAAGTATTCGCAATCCACCCCGGCGATCAGGTGCTCATGCTGATCGACTCGTTGCTCGACCCGCGAGTAGTCGACGCCATATCCGGATTGGCCAAGGCGCGCGGGGCTACGGTTGCGGCGTATGTCGAGCCTACGACGAAGTTGCCGCGGGTTCCGGACGCGGTGCAGCCGCTCCTCAAGCAGGCCACATTCGTGGTGTCGACGTGGTTTTGCTCGATTCTGGACCCGTTTTGCATCGAGCTTCGCCGGGACGGACAACGTTGGGTCAAGATCACCTATTTTCGGGACCTGGACTTGCTGCACACTCCGCAGGCGCGATTCCCCATCGAGGTGATCGGAGAGATCATTCGGGCCACTGCAGATCGGTACCCCGTCGAACGCGACTTCGATCTGCGCTTTTCCGATGAGCGCGGCAGCGATTTTCGCATCAGCTTTACGCGGTCGATGCGCGAAAACCAGCTGGCCACGAATCGCTGGCGCGGGCTGATGACGGCCGAGGATCCAGGCTGCTATGTTCATTACCTGCCGACACATGGCCCCAATCTTTGGGACCACAACTCGGTAAAGAACGATTTCAGCGCCTCGGTCCCGATGGGCGGCGTGCTGTATCCGCAGTGGGCAGTGGGTTTCGCCAAGCCGTTCGCAGAAACGATTGCCGTCGAATTCAGCGGCGAATTCGTCGCCGACGTTCATGGCACCTCGCCCGAAGCGAATATCCTGCGCGACATGCTCAAGGGCGGCCGGCTGATCGAGGGAGGAGGGTGCGGCTTCAATCCCAAGGCGCCGCGCCATACCATCTATCCGGCCGGATCGAATGCGCCGGGAGCGCTGCATTTCGGAATCGATCTGGCCAAGCCTTCGGACTACATTCGCCGCGTCATGCCCGATTGGGAAGAACCTCCGACTCACATGGACCTGGTGACATTCGATGCCACCGTGACAGCGGGCGACGCGACGCTGATCGAGCGCGGCTTCCTGTGCGCACTGCGCGATCCGTCAGTCGTGGCCATGGCCAGCCGTTACGGCGATCCGGTGGAACTGCTGGAATCGCCGCCGTGAACCCAATCATCATCATTGGCAGCGGCCTCGCCGGCTACAACCTCGCACGAAATCTCCGCAAGCTCGACAAGTCGGCTGCGCTAACAATCGTCACCGCGGATCGGGGCGAGTTCTACTCGAAGCCGATGCTCTCCGAAGCGTTCGCAGCCGGAAAAAGCCCCGCAATGCTGGTGAACAAGACAGCAGAACAGATGGGGACGCAACTTGGCGCGGAGGTCCGAACCAACACCAACGTACGGCACGTTCATCCGGGCAATCACGAAATCGAGCTGGATGATGGTCGTTTACGCTACTCCAAGCTCGTGCTCGCGCTGGGCGCAGATGCAATCCGTCTTTCGATCGCTGGCGATGGCGCCGTGGACGTGCTCTCCGTCAACGACCTGAATGACTACACGTGCTTCCGTGCCGCCGTGTCAGCGAGAAAGAGAATTCTGATCCTGGGCGCCGGATTGATCGGCTGTGAGTTCGCCAACGACCTCGCGGGCGCCGGCTATCACGTCGACGTTGTCGACATCGCCCCGCAACCGCTGGGACGGCTGCTGCCGCCGGCGGGAGGCGAAATCCTCAACAGGAGCCTCGCAAGCCTCGGCATTGGCTGGCACCTCGGCACGTCGGTGCAAAGCATCGCACGCACCGAAGTGGGATGTCGGGTCAGTCTTGCCAATGGCGAAACCATCGATACCGACGTCGTGCTCTCGGCCATCGGCCTCAAACCCAGAATCGCGCTCGCGGCGAGCGCAGGATTGCGAACCGATCGCGGCATCGTGGTCAACCGGCTCCTGCAGACGACCGACCCGGATATTTATGCACTGGGCGACTGTGCGGAGGTGGAGGGCCTGGTGCTCCCATTCACCACGCCGATCATGCATGCGGCGAAAGCGTTGGCGCCCACCCTCGCCGGCAAGCCAACGGCGCTTCGCTACCCGGCCATGCCGGTCGTCGTGAAGACTCCGGCGTGTCCGACGGTGGTCGCACCGCCGCCCGCAGGCATGGCCGGAGAATGGCAGGTCAGCGCAAGCAGCGACGGCGTCAGGGCCCTTTATGTCGATACGACCGGCCGGCTGCTGGGATATGCGTTGAACGGAAGCGCCGCTCACGAAAATCACGCATTGACGGCGCAACTTCCCGTTTGGTTGAGCTAGGGCCAATGATTGCAAAGGCGATAACCGGCGAGTCCCTTGCATCGGTGGCGCTGGTGATGTTTTCCATCAGTACCGTTCTGACCAAAGTCGCCTCGGGCAGGTTGAATCTCAACGCGGGATTTCTGATCTCGGTATCGGTCAATGTGGCTTTTGCGACGCTGGCGTTCTGCGCGCAGCTTTGGCTGCGGCAGGAGGCGTTGCATTGGAATGCCTTCGGGTTTCTTCTGTTCCTCGTGTCCGGCGCCTTCTCGACGTACCTGGGTCGTTGGTTTTTCTTCGAATCGATTGCCCGGCTCGGACCGGCAAAAGCGAGCACGTTTCAGGTGAGCAGCCCCCTATTCACGGTCGCCATCGCCTGGCTGTTTCTTGGCGAAAGTCTGAGTACGGCCGCGATAGGTGCCATGGCATTGACGCTCTTCGGCCTGTTAGTTGTCACCGTGAATCCGTCAGCGCTGGTCCGCTCGGGTCCGCACGCCCGAGCCGCGATGCGGACTAGTGCAAGCGGAGTTGCGATGCCGACTCGCGCGAACACGCCATTCGGCGCGCTGCTGCGGTCGGGCCTTGTCCTGGGCGTCGGGAGTTCGGCCGCGTACGCGGTTGGCAACGTGCTGCGCGGTGCGGCGATACGTCACTGGAACGAAGCGATTCTTGGCGCTCTGTTGGGTGCGCTAGCCGGTATCGCGCTGCACGTGGTGTTCGGGACCGGCACCGCAAAGGTCTTGCGCGACCTGCGCGCGTCCGATCGCACCGCGCTGCTGGCCTATTCCGTGGGAGGCATCCTCACTATTTCCGCGCAGATGTGCGTGATCGCGTCGATGGCGTACATTCCCATTGCGGTCGCAACACTAATCACGCTGTGCACTCCGGTCCTCGTGTTTCCGATGAGCTACTTCTTTCTCAAGAACGAGGAACGCATTGGCCCGAGGACCCTGCTCGGAGGCGCGTTGACCCTGACCGGCATCGCCATGATCGTTCTGCTCTGATGACACCCGCAGTCAAAGAGGTATCCATGCTGAATGCCACCGACGCATACCAGGATGTACGCGATGCCATTCGCGACCTATGTGGAGAGTTTCCGCCCGAATATTTTCGGCGCATCGACGGCGCGCGCGGTTACCCGGAGGAATTTGTCGACGCCCTTACTAAAGCCGGCTGGCTGGCGGCGCTGATACCGCAGGACTACGGCGGATCCGGACTCGGGCTGACCGAGGCTTCGGTGATCATGGAGGAGATCAACCGCGCCGGCGGCAACTCCGGCGCTTGCCACGGCCAGATGTACAACATGGGAACGCTGCTGCGCCACGGTTCCGAACAGCAAAAGCGCAAGTACTTGCCGAAAATCGCGAGCGGCGAGCTTCGCCTGCAATCGATGGGAGTGACCGAACCGACGACGGGCACGGACACCACCAAGATCAAGACGACCGCGGTGAAGCAGGGCGACCGTTATGTGGTGAATGGGCAGAAGGTGTGGATCTCGCGCGTCCAGCACTCCGACCTGATGATCCTGCTGGCGCGCACGACGCCGCTTGCCGATGTCAAGAAGAAATCGGAAGGGATGTCGATCTTCCTCGTCGATCTGCGTGAGGCCATTGGCAAAGGTCTTACGGTGCGGCCCATTCTCAACATGGTCAATCACGAGACCAATGAGCTGTTCCTCGACAACCTGGAGATTCCGGAAGAGAACCTGATCGGCCAAGTGGGTCAAGGCTTCAAGTATATCCTCGACGGATTGAATGCCGAGCGCACGCTGATCGCGGCCGAGTGCATCGGCGACGGCCATTGGTTCATCGACAAGGTGACGAAGTATGCCAATGAGCGCGTCGTGTTCGGTCGGCCGATCGGCCAGAACCAGGGCGTGCAGTTCCCGATTGCCAAGGCCTACATCAACATCGAGGCTGCCGACCTCATGCGCTTCAAGGCGTGTGCGCTGTTCGACGCGCATCAACCCTGTGGCGCAGAGGCCAACATGGCGAAGCTGCTGGCCGCCGACGCCTCGTGGGAAGCGGGCAATGCCTGCCTCCAGTTCCATGGCGGATTCGGCTTCGCCAACGAATATGACATCGAGCGCAAGTTTCGCGAAACCCGCCTGTATCAGGTAGCGCCGATCTCGACCAACTTGATCCTAGCCTACGTGGCCGAGCACGTGCTCGGTCTGCCGCGGTCGTTCTGAAACCGGGATCATGCGTCCACTGGATGGAATCACGGTCGTCACGCTCGAGCACGCGATTGCCGCACCGTTTTGCACGCGCCAACTCGCGGATCTCGGTGCGCGCGTGATCAAGGTGGAAAGGCCGGGCGTCGGCGATTTCGCGCGTGCCTACGATGAACGCGTCCGCGGGTTGGCCTCGCACTTTGTCTGGACCAACCGGTCGAAGGAAAGTCTGACGCTCGACGTCAAGCATGCTGAGGCGGGCCGCATCCTGGCGAAACTCCTCTCGACGGCCGATGTTCTGGTGCAAAACCTGGCGCCGGGCGCTGCCGCGCGGCTGGGCCTGTCCTACGAGGCATTGCGGGACGCGTGCCCACGACTCATCGTATGCGATATCTCCGGCTACGGCGCCGACGGTCCCTACCGCGACAAGAAGGCGTATGACCTGCTGATCCAGAGCGAAGCCGGCTTTGTTTCCATCACCGGCTCGCCCGACGAGCCGGCCAAAGCCGGTTGCTCGATCGCCGACATTGCTGCCGGCATGTATGCGTACACCAACATCCTTGCGGCGCTGATTCAGCGGGGCAAGACCGGGCAGGGGTGCCGCCTCGATGTCTCGATGCTGGAGAGCATGGTCGAGTGGATGAGCTATCCA
>JANXZT010000010.1 GCA_025355395.1 Betaproteobacteria bacterium | reverse complement strand
CAGGGTTCATGCCAGTCTCCGGTCGGTAAAGCGCGTGATCACCAGGACCAGGGCAAAGGTGATGGCCAGCATCGTAATCGAGAGCACCGCGATCGGCCCCCAGTCATTGCTCTCGCGCAGATCGAACATGGTGACCGAGATCGTCTTGGTGCGCGCGGTAAAGAGCAGGATCGTCGCCGACAACTCGCGCACCGAGCCGATGAAGATGAAGATCCAGGTCGCCACCACGCCATTGCGAATCAGTGGCGCGGTGATGTCGACCAGTGCCCGCAATCGGGTGGCGCCAAAGATGCGGCTGGCATCCTCGAGCTCGGGATGCACGGATTTCAATGCCGCGCTCACCTGGCTGTAGCCGACCGGCAACTCCTTGGTGACATACGCCAGGAAAATGATCGAAAGCGTTCCATACAGCACGAAAGGCGGGCGGGTGTAGGTCAGGAACAATCCCACCGCGAGCACGATGCCTGGAATGGCCACGGGAGAGGTGGCCAGAAACGCCATGAAGCGGTGTCCCCACACCAGTCGCCGCAGACTGAGATAGCCGATCACGGTGACGAGGATGGTTCCGGCCGTCGCGGCGGCAGCGCATACCAGGAACGTATTCTCGAACGCAAGACGCGGCTGGCTGAACTCGAGAAAAACGAACCGCCAATGCTCGAGGCTCAGGTTCTGCAGCGTCGTGGGTCCGGCCCAATTGCGCACGAATGCCGTGCGCATGAGCACCGCATAGGGCAGCACCACTGAACAGGACAGGACGAAGCCAAAAAGCAATAGCGCGGGTCCCTTCCACGCGTGCAGCCGGACCACGCGCACGGCGCCGCTCTTGCCGCCGATGACGGAATACCCGCGCCGGCCCATGATCGCCGCCTGTGCCCGCAACAGGACGACGGTGATGAGCAAGAGCGGGAGTGAGGCCGCCGCGGCGAGCCCCAATCGCGGCGGAAACTGGAACAGGCTCCAGATCTTGGTGGTCATGGTGTCGATGCCCGCCGGCAGGGCAAGAATGGCGGGCGTGCCGAAGAGCGTCATCGATTGCAGGAATGCAATCAGGAAACCCGCGAGCAGCGCTGGCGTCACCAGTGGCAGCGTCACGTCGAGCGCGGTGCGCCAGGTGGACGCCCCGAGGATCGATGCGGCTTCTTCCAATTCACTGGGAATGACCTCGAGGCTGTTGGCGACGAATGTGAACACGTACGGAAACGTATACAGCGCCATGACGAAGACCATGCCGCCGGCCGAGAAGATGTTGATAAGCGGCGCTGCCTCGAACGGCTTCAGGCCGAAGAGCGCGTAGTACCACTGATTGACAAGCCCGGCATTCGGCCCCCCGAGCAGCACCCAGGCAAAGGCGCCGAGGAAGGGCGGAGTGACGAACGAAGCGAGTATGAGCGCACGAAAGAGCCGCTTGCCCGGTAAATCGGTGCGGGCAACGAGCCAGCTCATCGGCGCGGCGGTGATCACGCACAGCACACCTACGGCCGCCGAGGTCCAGAGCGTCGTCCACAGCGGCTTGACGAAGCTCGGGTCGGATACGAGCTGGACGTAATGGGTGAGCGTCGCGTGGCCCGCGTCGTCGCGAAAGCTGGTGACAAAGAGCCAGAACATCGGCAGTAGCACGAGGAGCGCCAGCAGCAACGTCATCGCTGCCGCAAACGGCATCGTGATATCGAACGTCCGCCGGCCGGGCGGCGGCGAAGGAACGGTTGCGGTCGCGGCAGCGATTGCCATTATTGACGCTTACGGATCTGCAGCACAACTGCTCCGTCATTCCCGCACAAGCGGGAATCCATTTTAACGGCCTGGAAAAAAATGGGTCCAGTCAAAGCCAAATGACTACAATTCAAAGTCATAATGGGTCCCTGCGTTCGCAGGGATGACGGAGGAGCACCGTCGCGTTCACGGGGACGACGCCATTTACGAATTCGAGCGACGCCTGTTTGCAATGCTCACCAGACCCAGGCCAGCGTGCGATCACTCAATTGCTATTCAATTGCCAAATATCGCGGTATAGCGGCGCTTGATTTCGGCGACTTGCGGCAGCATGCCCACCGGATCGTCCGGAAGGAGCTTGATGTCGGCAAGCGGCGTGCGTCCGGGCGGATCCTTGACGTCGGGATGCACTGAGCGGGTGCCGCCTTTGCTCACGGCGAGCTGCTGCACCTTCGTCGTGTAAAGAAAGTTCTGCAGCACCCGCGCCGCGTTGGGATGGGGCGCATCGGCAAAGATGGCTGTCGGTGACGCGACGAAGGGCGTGCCTTCCTTCGGATAGATGATCTTCACCGGGCTCTTGGCGTCGATCTCGATGAACATGTTGTATTCGTTGCCGTCGACCATGACCGCCCGTTCCCCGTTGGCGATGGTCTTCGGCGGGGCAGTGGTCGATTGCAGTTGCTGGACACCCTGCTTGGCGAGCTTGTCGTAAAAATCCCAGCCGAGCACCTTGACCACGGCGTAGGTGCCGGTAAGGCTCGTGCCGCTGTAGTTGGGGTGCGCCTTCACGAGCTTGCCTTTCCATTTCGGAACCAGGAGATCAAGGTACCCGGTGGGTGCATCCTTGGCGTCGACCAGCTTGGTGTTGTAGCCCATGACGTTGAGGGTTGCCCGCCACGTCGCGAAGTAGCCATCCGGGTCCTTGAACTGGGCGGGGAATCGCGCTACGTCCGGCGGCGTGTGCTGCGCAAGGAGCTTCAACTGCTTCCAGTAAACGAAATGGGAAGCATCGGATGAATTGACGATGTCGACATTCTTGATCCCCGCCTGCATTTCCTGACCGATGCGCTGAAACACGCGCTCGGAGCCGGAACGTTCCACCTCGATCTTGATGTCGGGATAATCCGCGCGAAACGCCTCTGCGATCGCCTCGGCAACCTTCACGTCGACGGCCGTGTACCAAACGACCTTGCCTTCCTTGTTCGCCGCGGCAAGCATGGCCGGTGTGGTTTCCTGCGCGGCAACGGCGCCTGCAAGAGCGACCCCCACCATGATTCCCCACAAGACGCGCGTCGTTCGATGCTTCATCGGTCGTCTCCTTCGTTGTGAAAGTACATGCTCGTACATCCGGTCAGCGGACCAGTCCGCGGCAGCGCTCTGCGGGAAAGCGCACGGCAACCTTCGCGCCGGTTGGAATATCGACATGCACCGGCGCCGTGATCACGAGCTCCTGGCCGACATCGACGACGTAATCGCGATGACTGCCGAGATACGCATGCTTGCGCACGGTACCACGGAGGGTGTTGTCCTGGTCATGCCCACGCTCGGGGAGCAGCTCGAGATCGTGCGTCTTGACGCACAGGCTCATCGCCGCTCCCGGTGCCGCAAATTCGCCTTGGCCTACGCAGAGCGTGCGCCCTTCGATTTCGATCTTCCGGTCGCCGGCACGCCGGCCCTGGAGCACGTTGCTGCCGCCGATGAAACGCGCAACGAATTCCGAGGCGGGGCGCTCGTAGACCTCGCGCGGGGTGCCGATCTGCTCGATGCGCCCGGCGTTCATGACCACGATGCGATCGGCCATGGTCATCGCCTCGGCCTGATCGTGGGTGACGTACACCGACGTGTACTGAAATTGATCGTGCAGGCGCCGGATCTCGAAGCGCATCTCGCCACGCAGGTTGGCGTCGAGGTTGGAGAGCGGCTCGTCGAGCAACAGGATGTCGGGCTTGGGTGCAAGTGCCCGTGCCAGTGCGACGCGTTGCTGCTGACCACCCGAGAGCTCGGCGGGATAGCGCTCCGCCTGCGGCGATAGCTGGGTGGCCTTCAACAGCGCATCCGTTCGCCGCCGGCGTTCGGGTTCCGCAACCCGCTGCATCTTCAGTCCGTAGGCGACGTTCTGGCGCACCGTCATGTGCGGCCAGATGGCATAGCTCTGGAACAGCATGCTCATGCTTCGCCGCTCGGGCGGAATCACCGACGCAGGGGATGAGATGAGCCGGGCGCCGACACGAATCTCCCCGGCATCAGGCACGAGGAACCCCGCGATCATGCGCAGTGTGGTGGTCTTGCCGCATCCCGACGGCCCGAGCAGGCAGGCAAACTCTCCGTGCTCGACGGTGAGATCGATGCCGTCCACGGACACCACCTCGCCGTAATGCTTGCGCAGCGCCTTGAGCTCAAGCTTCGCCATCCACGGATTCCGATTGCGGCGGTGCCGCTACGGCGTCGTCTTCGATTGGAGATGGCCGTGGAGTTCCCCGGGCCGCAAGACGTCATACACCTCGAAGGGCTGCTGAATCCAGGGATTGTCCGGCAGGTGCTCGACGTAAAAATCCGGCTTGAAGACCGAGCACGCCTTCCACCACAGCACCGCGGTCTTGATCGCCCTGATACGCGGAAAACGCTGCGGCAAGGTGCGGTAGACGACTTCCAGCGTATGGCCCGAGTCGACCATGTCATCGACCAGGAGGACGCGCTCACCCAGGCGCGGTGCAGTCATTGTCATGTGCTCGGCGATGACGAGCTCGCCGCGGACGGTGCCGCCGCCCGCCGCGTAGGAGTGCGTGGAAAGAATTGCCAGAGGCAGATCAAAGATGCGGGAGAGAATATCGCCCACGCGCAGACCACCGCGGGCGATGCAGATGATCTGATCGAAGTCGAAGCCCGACTCGTGCACCTTGAGCCCGAGTCGCTCGACCAGCGTGTGGTATTGATTCCAGTCGACGACGAGGGTCATGGAGGTGACGAATGCATGGTCCGCTGCACGAATCAATGGAACGGATGATGCACCAGAATCGTGTCGTCGCGATCAGGTCCGGTCGATACCATGGCGATGGGCACACCCGTCATCGACTCGATACGCCGCAAATAACTGCGCGCATGATGCGGCAGCGCGTCGAGGCTGCGCGCTCCCACCGTGCTTTCCTGCCAGCCCGGCAGGGTTTCGTAGAGGGGCTCGCATTCGGCCACCGCATCGGCTCCCGACGGCAGCAATGCCAGCCGCACGCCACGCACCATGTATCCGGTGCACACGCGAATCTCCGGCATGCCGTCCAGCACGTCGAGCTTGGTGATGCAAAGGCCGCTCACGCCGCTCAATTGCACAGAGCGCGCGAGCGCGGGAATGTCGAGCCACCCGCAGCGCCGCGGGCGGCCGGTAACCGATCCGAATTCGTTGCCACGCCTCGCGAGTCCTGCGCCGACGGCATCGGTCAGCTCGGTGGGAAAAGGCCCGGTGCCCACGCGCGTGGTGTAGGCCTTGGTGATGCCGAGCACGTAATCGAAAAACTGCGGGCCCACGCCGGCTCCCGGTGACGCCGCGCCGGCCAGGCAGTTGGAAGAGGTCACATACGGATAGGTGCCATGATCGACATCGAGGAGCGAGCCCTGGGCGCCTTCGAAGAGAAGCGATTGTCCCTGCGCGCGCGCCTCTTGCAGCAGTGCGGCAACGTCGGCCACCATTGGCTGCAACTGTGCCGCCAGGGCCAGCGTCTCGTCGCGCGTCTCTCTGAACGGGACCGGGTCGCGCTTGAAGTACTGCGTCAGCACGAAATTGTGAAATTCGAGCAGCGCAGAGAGCTTGGCCGCAAAGCGATCGGGATGGAAAAGATCCTGCACCCGGATCGCGCGCCGCGCGACCTTGTCTTCGTAGGCTGGACCGATGCCGCGGCCGGTGGTGCCGATCTTCTGGTCGCCCATCGCGCCTTCGCGGGCCTGGTCGAGCGCCACGTGATAGGGCAGCACCAGCGGGCACGTCGGCGAAATCTTGAGCCGTTGGCGCACCTCGATACCCGCGCCTTCGAGCTCTTCGATTTCCTGCAGCAGCGCCGAAGGAGAAAGCACGACACCATTGCCGATGTAGATCGAGACACCGGGGCGCAAGACGCCCGACGGGATCAGCCGCAATACCGTTCGGCGTCCGCCAATGACCAGTGTGTGTCCGGCATTGTGGCCGCCCTGGAAGCGCACGACGCCTTGCGCGTGCTCGGTCAGCCAGTCGACCACCTTGCCCTTGCCTTCATCGCCCCACTGCGTGCCGATGACGACCACGTTTTTGCCCATGCTGCTGATATCCTGGTAAGTAGGGTCAGAGACGACTTTTCGATCTTCATTTACGGCTTGAATCGTAGCCGCGGGTCATCTCCGATTCAAGGATGACGCGCGACGTGACTTGCTAGTTGGCGCAGGTCGAGCGTGAACCCCGTGGCGGGACGCGCACGGCCGAATGCGCGGCCGATGCCGTCATAGCGGCCGCCGTTGCCAATGGCCGTCGGCGCGCCGGCCGTAAACACCGAGAATATGGCGCCGTTCTGATAATGATAGCCGCGCAAATCGGCGAGATCGATGTGCAGCGCTTCGACGTTGGGCTCCGCCGATCGCGCCAGCGCCTCGAGCGCCGCGAGCGCATTGGCGATGGCGGGCGTATCGGGCAGCCGGTTGCGGGCCTCCCTCAGCACCTCCCCGGCCGGACCATACAACGCAGGCAAGGCATTGAGCGCGTCGCGCCATACGGTCGGCAGCTTGGCGGTAAGCGACGCCACCTCCGGAACGTCCTTGCCGCGCAGCGCCGCAAAGAGCTCGCTGTCGTCGTCATGGCCCGCGATGCCCGCGGCTTGCGCGAGTGCGCGATAGACCCCGACATGACCGAGGTCCAGATGCAGGTCGCGCACACCGGCCGCGGCGAGCGATGAGAGCAGCAGCGATACGACCTCTTCATCGGCGGCAATGCTCGCATCGCCATAAAGCTCGGCCCCGATCTGCAGCACTTCGCGCGTCCGGTCGAGCCCTTCCGGGACGGTGCGCAGTACGCTTCCCGCATAGCAGAGCCTGGTCACGCCCGCTTCATTGAGTAGATGCGCGTCGATCCGTGCGGCCTGCGGGGTGATGTCGGCGCGCACGCCAAGGAGCCGTCCCGAAAGCGGATCGACCACCTTGAACGTCTGCAGCTCGAGGTCGTGCCCGGAGCCTGTCAATATCGATTCGAGATGCTCGACCAGCGGTGGCTGCACCAGGCGGTAGTGGTTGGCCGCGAAATGATCGAGCAGCAGCCGGCGTAACGCCTCGAGTCGCTCCGCCTCGGGCGGCAGGATGTCCTCGATGTGCTCGGGCAGAATCCAGTTACGCATGAATGCCAAGCCAGAAGCCCGTCAGCCCGATGAGCACGGCGGCGAGACCCATGAAACGCAATTGTCCGTCGGTCATGGCGAGCATGCGCTGGAACGCTTCGCGCCAGACCTGCGGGGCGACGAGCGGCAGGAAGCCTTCCAGCACAAAGACGAGGGCGAATGCCGCCAACAGCGATTCCGGCATGGCGATCCCTCTGACCTGGTGAACGCGTGGTGGGTGTTACTTCGCTGGCCGCGGCGCCTGCCCGGCAGGGCTGCGCCAGTAGCGGAAGAAGTCCGAGGTAGGATCGAGCACCATGGTGTCGCCCTTGCTGTGAAACGACGCCCTGTACGCTTCCAGGCTGCGATAAAACGCATAGAACTCCGGATTGCCGCCATAGGCCTGGGCATAGATCGATGCGGCCTTGGCATCCCCGTCGCCCTTGACCGTTTGCGCCTGCTTGTACGCGTCGGCGATGATCACAACGCGCTGTCGATCGGCATCGGCGCGAATCTTTTCCGACTCGGCCTGGCCGAGCGAGCGCAACTCGTTGGCCACGCGCCGGCGCTCCGATTCCATCCGCGCAAACACCGGCGCGGTCACATCCGGCGGCAACTCCACCCGCCGCAACCGGACTTCGATGATCTCCACACCTATCGATTTGGCGTCCTGGTCGGCCTTTTGGCGCGTGGTCATCATGATCTTTTCGCGCTCCGAGGAAATCGTATCGTGCACCGAGCGCTTGTTGATTTCTTCGGCAAGGTTCGCCCGCACCGTCTGCGACAGCCGCCGTCGCGCAGCTTCCTCGTCGCCCTGCACGCTCACGTAATATTGCTTCACATCGGTGATGCGCCAGAGCACGAAGAAATCGACCAGCAACGGCTTCTTTTCGGAGGTGGTGACGCGGTCGGGCTCGGCGTTGTCCAGAAGCAGGATGCGCTTGTCGTAGTAGCGCACGTTCTGCACCAGGGGCAGCTTGCCGTACAGGCCGGCCTGGGTCTTGATTTCGACAATCTCGCCGAGCTGGAACTTGATTGCATACTGCCGCTGATCGACCGTGTAGAGCGACTGCGACGCGACCAGCAGCAGCGCCACCAGCAGTGCCAGAATGGGCATCGTGAACTTCATCGCGAATCCCCGCCGCGGTCGCGATTGCGCAGGCTCTCGCGCGAGCGACCCGGATCGAGCGAAACGGTGGGTTCCGCAGCCGGCGGTGTGGACTGCCGGCTCGCCGGTAGATCGGGTGTCGCAGTCGCGGCCGCGGCTGCACCGGCTCCGGCGGCGCTCCCTTGCTGGATCAACTTGTCGAGCGGCAGGTACAAGAGGCTGTTGCTGCCGGCCTTCTGGTCGACGAGGATTTTGCTCGCATTGCCCAGCACCGACTGCACCATGTCGAGATAGAGCCGCTCGCGGGTCACCGCGGGTGCTTTCGCGTATTCGACCAGGATTTGCCGGAAGCGCGACGCGTCCCCTTCCGCGCGCTGCACGACTTCCGCCTGGTAGCCGTTGCCTTCCTCGATCAGGCGGGCGGCGTTGCCGCGTGCGCGCGGCACCACGTCATTGGCGTAGGCCTGCCCTTCGTTGCGGAAGCGCTCGCGGTCCTGGCCCGCCTTGACGGCGTCGTCGAACGCCGCCTGGACCTTGTCGGGCGGCTGCACGTTTTGCAGCGTCACTTTTTGCACGTAAACCCCGGTGCCGTAGTGATCCAGCATTTCCTGCATCAGCTTTTCGGCGGATTTGGCGATCTGCTCGCGGCCTTCGTAGAGCGCAAAATCCATCTTGGCCTTGCCCACGACTTCGCGCATGGCCGTCTCCGCAATGAAGGCGACGATCTGGTCGGGCCGGCGGACGTTGAAGAGATAGGAGTCGGCGCTCTTCAGGTTGTATTGCACCGCGAACTGGATGTCGATGATGTTCTCGTCATCGGTGAGCGAAAGCGATTCGCGCTCGTTCTTGTTCTTGGGGGTATTGCGGTAGCCGATCTCGATTGTTTTGACCTGGGAGAAGTCGACGAGCTCGACCGCTTCCACCGGGAAGGGCAAATGCCACCGTGGTCCGGGCAAGGTAATTTCGGTGTACTTGCCGAATCGAGTCACCACCCCACGGCGTCCTTCATCCACGATATAGAAGCCACTGGCGAGCCACACCACCGCCACCAGCGCGACCAGGAGGCCCGCGCCACCGAGCGGAACGAACGGGCCCATCTTGCCGCCGCCGCCACCGTCGTCGCCGCCGGTGTTGCCGCGCCTGCCGAAGAGCTCGTTGATCTTGCGGTTAACGTTGCGCCAAATCTCGTCGAGATCCGGCGGTCCGCTGTTGCCGCGCTTGCCCCACTGGGGATCGTTCAGCGACATGACATGCCGTAGGAAGGTGCGCCGTGAGCGCCAATATGGAAATTTTCGCCTGTTCCGCTTGCGCCTATTGCGCGGCGGAGGCGGTGCATCGCGGTGCGCGTGCCGGAAAGCGCTCGGCCAGTGCTGCGCGCAAATGGGCGCAGCCATTGCCGGTCAATGCGCTCAAGCGAACCGCGCGGAGTATACCAGACTCGTCGCGCTCGACCCCCGGCGAGAGGTCTGCGGCATCAATCTTGTTGTACACGCGAATCTGTGGCACCTGGTCGGCCTCGATTTCGGCCAGCACCGCGTCGACCGCGGCGATTTGTTCTTCGCGATTGGGGTGGCTCGCATCGATCACGTGCAGCACGAGATCCGCATCCGCCGCTTCGGCCAGTGTGGCGCGGAAAGCGGCGACCAGATCGTGCGGCAATTCGCGAATGAAGCCGACCGTGTCGGAGAGCACGATCGGGTCTGCCTCCGCGAGATACACGCGGCGCAGCGTGGTGTCGAGGGTGGCAAAAAGCTGGTTCGCCGCGAACGCCTTCGCGCCGGTCATCCGGTTGAACAGGGTTGACTTGCCGGCGTTGGTATATCCCACGAGCGCCACGGAGCGCACCGATGCCCGCCGCCGGGTGCGGCTCTGGGTTGCCCGCTGCCGCGTCACATGCCGCAGGCGTTCGTTCAATATCTTGGCGCGGTTGCCGAGCAGACGCCGGTCGGTTTCGAGTTGCGTCTCACCAGGGCCGCGCAAGCCGATGCCCCCCTTTTGGCGCTCCAGGTGGGTCCAGCCCCCGACCAGGCGCGTCATCTGATGCTTGACCTGGGCGAGCTCGACCTGCAGCTTGCCTTCGGCGCTTCGCGCACGCAGCGCGAAGATATCGAGGATAAGGCTGACGCGGTCGATCACACGACATTCGAGCGCGCGCTCGAGGTTGCGCTGCTGGGCGCCGGTCAGGGCGTGATCGAAGATGACGAGATCGGCTTGGGTCTCTTTGCTGCGCGCGGCGATTTCCTCGACCTTGCCTTTGCCGGCGTAGAGCGCGGCATCCGGCTTCTTGCGCCGGCCCGTGACCGAAGCCACTACCGTTGCTCCGGCCGATACCGCGAGGGCATCGAGCTCGGCCAGACGGTCCTCGCGGTTCTTCAGCTGGGTGTTGCCCTCGTCCTTGAGCATGTCGCTAGTCTCGACCTTGAACGTGTCGCGGAAGAACTGACGCAGCTTCTGCTCCGTGGTGATCTTCTTGGAAACGGTGACCTTGGCCTGGTCGACGAACTCATCGAACTCCTTGTGCGCCCAGCCGAACAGCTCCTTCGCCAGCTCGTCCGGCTTGGTGATCGATACCGAGGAGGCCAACGGCAGGTCATCGAGCAGCGATTTGATCTGCTCGATCTTCACGCGCATGCCGCCGCTGATCCACGGCTGCGCGATCAGGTGTTCGTATTCGGTGCTGAGATTGATCGAGTCGATGACCTTGCCACTCTCGTCGAGCAGGCCACCGGTGCCGGTCAGGAAGATGATCTTGTACGGCCGCAGCACGCGCACGAGTTCGTTCGCGGCGAAGTCGGCGTTGATGTTGAGGATCTGCCCGGATGCGGTTTCGCCGAGCGAGGCGATCACTGGAATCGAACCGGCGCGCAACGACGCCTCGATCGGCGCGAGGTTCACCCGCGCGACCTTGCCAACCAGGCCAAGCGTATCGCGATCGATGAACGCGGCCTCGAACACGCCGGACAGGACCGAGGTCGCACGTGCGTCGGCCTCTTGCAGCGCTTCGACGAGACTCAGGTTCTGCGTCTGGAAGACGCGACGCACGATGCCGAGCGTTTCCGGCGAGGTCACGCGCAGGCCATCGACGGTCTGCTTGGCAATGCCGGCAGCTGCGAGCTCCTCGTCAAGCTGCGGGCCGGCGCCGTGCACGACGATCGGGGTCAGGCCGACCTGCTGCAGGAACGCGAGCGATGAGGTCAGTGCATCGAGGTCGTCGCGCAGCACCGCTCCGCCGACCTTGACCACGGCGAAGCGCTTCGCGTCGAGTTGTGCGAAGCGCTTCAGGTACTGGTCGATCTCGCGCGCGCTGGCCATGCTCGAGAGCAGGCGCACGATGGTCTGGCGCATCTGCAGATGGGTTTCGGCGTTCATGCGTGTCCTTGCGCGATGATGCGATGGATGTTTTGTGCGTAGCCGCGCAACTGGTCGAGAGCGACCCATTCGTCGGCGCTATGCGCCTGCGCGATATCACCGGGCCCATAGGCGAACGTGGTGTAACCGCCTTGCGAGAACAGCGCGGCCTCGGTCCAGAAATCGACCGCGTTGCCGATCGGGATATCGAGTGCATCGGCGAGATCGCGCGCTTCTAGACGACGCGTCTCGGCATTCGCGATGTCGCCGGCGGGTAGCGTCGGGCCGCGGAAGGTCTCGGTGAATTCGGCCGGATCAACCTCGGCGAAGCTGCGCAAGGTGTGCAGCAACCCATCGGTATCCATTGACGGCAGCGGGCGAAATCCGAAACGGACTTCGGCCGCCGGCGCGATTACATTCGCCTTGATGCCGCCCTCGACGCGGCCGATGTTGAAGCGCAAGCCGGTGAGGCCGCCAAAGCGCGCATGCGAAAGC
>JANXZT010000182.1 GCA_025355395.1 Betaproteobacteria bacterium | reverse complement strand
CAGGCGGCCTCGAATCACATCACGGAGAGTCCGCATGAATGCCCCGATCAATGCCGTGATCGAACACGCGCAGGTTGTGTTTCGCTTGAATGGCGAGGACGTCGCGGCGCATGCGGGGGAGACGATTCTCGAAGCCGCGGACCGGTACGGGGTCGCGATTCCACGGCTCTGCTACAAGAAGGGTTATCGCCCCGACGGCAATTGCCGTGCGTGCATGGTGGAGATCAAGGGCGAGCGCGTGCTCGCGCCGTCGTGCTGCCGCACGCCGACCGCCGGCATGGAGGTGGCCAGCGACAGCGTGCGGGCGTTGCACTCGCAACGCGTGATTGTAGAGCTCCTGGCGAGCGACATGCCGACAAAGGTTTACAAACCCGACTCCGAGCTTGCTTTCTGGCAGCGCAAGCTCGGAATCGATGCGCCGCGGTTCGCCGCGCGCAAGCAACCACTGTCGGACTTCAGCCATCCGGCAATGACGGTGAATCTCGACGCCTGCATCCAATGCACGCGCTGCGTGCGCGCGTGCCGCGAAGAGCAGGTGAACGACGTCATCGGCTACGCATTCCGCAGCTCGGGTTCGAAGATCGTGTTCGATCTCGACGATCCCATGGGTGCTTCGACCTGCGTGGCCTGCGGCGAGTGTGTGCAGGCGTGTCCGACCGGCGCGCTGGCGCCGGCGCACGAGGCCTACCTGAAGCCGATCGACAAGACCACGGACTCGGTGTGTCCGTATTGCGGTGTGGGCTGCCAGATCACGTATCACGTCGCCGACAACGCGATCGTGAGGGTGGACGGACGCGACGGTCCGGCCAATCACGACCGCCTGTGCGTGAAGGGTCGCTTTGGCTTCGACTACGTGGCGCACCCGCACCGGCTGACCAAGCCGCTCATCCGCAAGACAGGGGCGGGGAAGCGCGGGGATTTCGCGATGGACCCGGCCGATCCGCTATCGGTATTTCGCGAGGCGAGCTGGGAGGAAGCGCTGGCGCTGGCGGGCGGCACGTTGAAACGCGTTCGTGACGAGCGCGGCCCGCAGGCGCTTGCCGGATTCGGGTCCGCCAAATGCTCGAACGAGGAGGCGTATCTCTTCCAGAAACTGGTCCGCACCGGGTTTGGTACCAACAACGTCGATCATTGCACGCGACTCTGCCACGCCTCCAGCGTGGTGGCGCTCCTCGAAGGCATTGGCTCGGGCGCAGTATCGAATCCGGTGATGGACGTGCTGCAGGCCGAGGTGGTGCTGTTGATCGGCGCCAATCCGGTGGTGAATCACCCGGTGGCGGCGACCTGGATAAAGAACGCCGTGCGCGCTGGCACCAAGCTCATCCTGGCCGACCCGAGACGCTCGGAGCTTGCACGGCATGCCGCGCATTACCTGCAATTCAAGCCGGACACCGACGTTGCGCTGTTGAACGCGATGATGCACACGATTGTCGAGGAAGGTCTCACCGACCATAATTTTATCGCCGAGCGCACGACGGGCTTCGACGAGATCCGCAAGAACGTCGCCGATTTCAGCCCCGAGGCAATGGGGCCTGTGTGTGGACTTCCCGCGGCGACGATCCGCGAAGTGGCCCGGCTGTTTGCCACGTCGCGGGCGTCGATGATTCTCTGGGGCATGGGGATCTCGCAGCACGTGCACGGCACCGACAACGCGCGCTGCCTGATCGCCCTTTGCATGCTGACCGGGCAAGTGGGGCGGCCAGGCACCGGCTTGCACCCGCTGCGCGGACAGAACAACGTGCAGGGGGCAAGCGACGTCGGCTTGATCCCGATGATGTTTCCCGACTACAACCGGGTGGACAAGGCGGCCGCTTTCGCCAAGTTCGAGGCGCTGTGGGGGCAGCCACTTGATCACACGCCGGGTCTGACGGTGGTCGAGATCATGGACGCCGTCCATGCCGGAACCATCCGCGGCATGTACATCATGGGTGAAAACCCGGCGATGTCCGATCCGGACGTCAGTCATGCGCGCGAGGCCTTGGGTAAGCTCGAGATGCTCGTCGTGCAGGACATTTTCCTGACCGAAACGTGCTACCTCGCCGACGTCGTGCTGCCGGCCTCGGCGTTTCCCGAGAAGACAGGCACGTTCACCAATACCGATCGCACGGTGCAGCTTGGCCGGCAGGCGCTGAATCCTCCGGGTGACGCGCGCCAGGACCTGTGGATTATCGTTGAGATGGCGAAGCGACTCGGCCTCGACTGGGCATACGCGCATCCGCGCGAGGTGTTCAGCGAGATGCGCGCGGCGATGCCTTCGATCGCGGGCATCACCTGGGAGCGGCTGGAGTCCGAAAGCGCGGTTACCTATCCCTGCGAGAACGAGGGTGACCCCGGTGAACGCGTGGTCTTCACGAAGGAGTTTCCCACCGATGACGGGCGTGCCCGGTTCGTGCCGGCGCAACTTGTGTCGGCGGCGGAAAAGCCGGATGCCGAGTACCCGTTCGTGCTGATCACCGGGCGCCAGCTCGAGCACTGGCACACCGGCAGCATGACGAGGCGTACGCAGGTGCTCGATGCGCTCGAACCCGGTCCCGTGGCCATGCTCAACAGTCTCGAACTGGACGCCCTCGGGATACGCTCCGGCGAGACAATCACGGTGCGCTCTCGCCGCGGCAGCGTATCCCTTTGCGCCCGCGCCGACGACGGCACGCCCAAAGGCGCGATCTTCATCCCATTCTGCTACTACGAAGCCGCGGCCAACCTTCTCACCAACCCGGCACTCGACCCCTTCGGCAAGATTCCCGAGTTCAAATACTGCGCCGTAGTAATCGAGGCCGGCGGCGGCATCGCCGATCGCTGGGGCTACGGGGCAGAGCCACTCGTCCAGCAAGCGGAGAGTTGACAGGTATCCAGGCTCGGGTGACGTAGTCGATCAACTGGCTGAGCCCCCGGCGCGTCGCATGGCTTTTTTAAGAAGGATTCGATGAAGGTTGCAATTATCGGCGCGGGCGCCATCGGCGGGTATGTCGGCGTCAAGCTCGCGTTGGCGGGAGAGGACGTGACCTTCATCGTGCGCGGTGCCAATCTCGCCGCCATCCGCGCCGCGGGGATGAAACTGGTGATGAAGGACGGGGTCGAGCACGTGGCGCGTAATGTGCAGGCCACCAATGACTACGCCGCAGCGAGCGCCCAGGACATGGTGATCCTGGCGACGAAAGCCCATCAGCTCGGCGCCGTCGCCAACGACGTACCGAAGCTGTTCGGTCGCGATACCGTCGTCGTGACGATGCAGAACGGCATTCCGTACTGGTACTTTCACAAGCACGGCGGCGACTTCGCGGGCACCCTCGTGCACAGCGTTGATCCGACCGGCGCGATCAGCGCGCAAATTTCCGCCGAGCGAGTGATCGGCTGTGTCGTCTACCCTGCTACGGAGCTCGTCGCGCCCGGGGTCGTGCAGCACATCGAGGGCGAGCGTTTTCCCGTCGGCGAGCTCGATGGCGCCGTGACCGACCGGGTGAGGCGCGTCGCGGAATGTTTCACCAACGCGGGCTTCAAGGCTCCGGTCCTCGCCGATGTCCGCGCCGAGATCTGGCTCAAGCTTTGGGGCAATCTCAGCTTCAACCCGATCAGCGCGCTGACGCGGTCGACGCTGAGCGATATCTGCCAGTGCGCGCCAACGCGCGCTCTCGTGGCGGCAATGATGTACGAAGCACAGGAGGTCGCGCACAAGCTCGGCATCACGTTCCGGTTAAGCCTGGAGAAGCGTATCGCCGGAGCGGAGAAGGTCGGCAAGCACAAAACATCGATGCTCCAGGACATCGAGGCCGGTCGCGCGCCAGAACTCGACGCGCTGCTCGGGTCGGTGATGGAGCTTGGTCGCCTGACCAAGACGGCTACGCCGCACCTCGACGCGGTTTATGCATTGACCTATTTGCTGGCGAAGTCAGTGCCTGCAGACGATCCCGCTCGTCGATAGAGATAGTTCGCTTGTCGACGATGGCATTGACGATCTCGTCGATGTCGTCGCGGAATCGGCGCAGCGAGCGGATGACGGCCAAGGCTTCGTTATTGGGCATGGGCTCACTCGCCCACTGGTTTCAGATGCTTCAACTGCCTATGCCCGTCGTCGTGTTCTGCGGCGGTAATTCCAGGATCTGTAGATAGGCGTTAATCATCTCTAGAGCAATGCTGCGAGCTTCAACGAGCTCAGCATCCGTAGCGTCGCGCAGAGCAGTGCCATGCACTCCGTTATGCCGACCTTGACGCAGCGGTTCGCCATTGCACAGTTGGCCGAGGCGACGCCACTTAGTGTCGGTGATTCCGAGCGCTGTCTGGGCCGCGCCAGCGTTTCCAAACCGCGTTTGCAACGCATCACGAATCTCGTACAGGTGCACAAGTTCATGGTCTGCTTCGCGCACGG
>JANXZT010000547.1 GCA_025355395.1 Betaproteobacteria bacterium | reverse complement strand
CACCACCGGATGCAGGAACGTTCGCTTGCCCACCAGTGAATGAGGATCCGGCGAATCGCTTCGCAACAACAGTGCCGGGGTGCCGATGGCGCCCGCTGCGGCGACGAAGGCGCGGGCGCGGATCGTGATCCGTCGCTCGGTGGCGGCAATGCCCTTTCGATCCATGCCCGCGCATTCCAAGGCGGTAACGCGATCGACGGATTGCTCGAGAATGACGGCGCGGGTGCGCGTGAGAAGCGTCGCGCCGCGCTCGAGTGCCGCCGGAATCGTCGTCACCAGCATCGACTGCTTGGCGTTCGTCGGGCAGCCCATCCCGCAATAGCCCAGGTCATAGCAACCCTTGACGTTGCGCGGAACCACCGCCGTAGCAATGCCTAGCGCCGCCGCGCCGCGCCCCAGCGCCGCATTGTTGGCATTTGGCGTCACGGACCACGGCGCAATCGAGAGCCGCGCTTCCATCCGGGCGAACCACGGGGCGAGGTCTTGCGCACCGAACCCGGTGATTCCGTGAAACCGAGACCAATGGTCGAGGGTTGCGTTGGGCGTCCGGAACGAGCTCGTCCAGTTCACCGTGGTGCTGCCGCCCACGCATCGGCCCTGCAGAATGTTGATGGCCTTGTCGCGCGTTTTGCGCGCGGCGGACTCCTGATACAGATCGGGATAGGCGTCGCTTTCCCGCATGCGAAAGTCCGCCGCGGTTTTCAGCGGACCTTCTTCCACCAGCACGACGGTCAAGCCTGCTGCTGTCAACACCTCGGCAGTGGTGCCGCCGCCCGCGCCGGTGCCGACGATCACCACATCGGCTTCGATGGTGAGATCGTGGTCGAGCCGGCTCGCATCGATGACTTTCCAGCCGCGCGCGGCGGCGTCGTGGTAGGGATCGCTCATGACGGCGATGCGCTCGCTCATGCAGTGAGCACCGGTGGGCCGGCGTACCCGATGGCCGGCCATGACCGGGGATTGCCATACCAGGCCGCGAAGATCAGTTGGTGCAAGCCGTCGTAGGCAGAGCGCAAAAGATCGAAGCGGCTGGTGCGCCAACGTTCGAGCGCCGCATGGGCGGCCACCGGATCAGCTTCGGTCCAAGGCACCGCTAGACTGGCCAGGCCCCACCGGGTCGGGGGCCACGCGAGGAGCGCAAAAAGCTCCGCCAACTCCCGTTGCGTGGCGGGCGGCAGTCCCGCCACCGCCTGCACCACGCCGTCACTCGTTTCCCGGATATCGGTTGCACGTTCGGCGCCGGCAGGGGCGATCGCCCCTGTCAGCATCGCCGGAATGATTGCGCGCAGGATGACCACCGCGTCCGGGCCGAGCGGAGCGAAGAGCGCCGCGGAAGTTGGCGCGAACCCTCGGTGCCGCTGAGCGTAGTAGGCGGTCGCAAGTACGGCGCCTCCGGCAAGACCGGTCATCAGGAAAGTGCGGCGGGTGGGCACGTGAATAGACTCCGGGAACAATGCGGCGCGCTGCGCGAGAGCACCGACGCTCGAGCATCGCTACAATCTAGCCCCCCCGGTTAGGCGAAACAATCTAAACGTAGGGAAGCGAACCCGCGCACCACGTTTTCTTTGCGCGGCGCTAAGCGGTCGTGCGCCGAAGCGCCCAGTGGGATTTCGCCGCTCGCCGGGTTAGACTCGCCCACTCCGGTTGATCACTGCTTCGTGTCCTCTGCGCCGTCTCCATCCTTTGCGCATTCCGCCCAGGCTGCGTTGCTCGAGCAACTGGCCCGTGTGGGTCGCCTGCATGCCGACCGCCAGGCCAATCCCATAGTCGCCGGCGCGCTCGAACGCATTGCGCGGTGGCAGGCTAGCCGCTTGCGTCTCACCTATGCGGACGTGGCGATGCTGTCGCGCTATACGGCCGCGATCCGGTTTTTCGAGAACGATCTCTACGGCAACCCCGACTTCGCCAAGCGTGACGCGGATCTCGCCCGCGTGGTCCCGCTCATGGTGCGCATGTTGCCGAAGAAGGTCATTGCAACCGTCGCGGAGGCGGTTGAGCTCAACGCCCTCTCGCAGGAGCTCGACGCGGCCCTGCTTGCCCGCCTGCCGCGGGCCGACGGCGTATTCAGTGTCGCCGACTACTGCAAGGCTTATCGGCGGATGGATCAGCGGGTGAATCGCGAGCGGCAGATCAGACTGATCGCCGAAGTGGGTGCTGCCCTCGACAGCCACGTGGGCAAGCCGCTGGTGCGCAGTGGGCTGGCGATGATGCGCCGCCCGGCACACCTCGCGGGCTTCGGGGCGCTGCATGACTTCCTCGAGCGCGGCTTCAGCTCGTTTCGTGCGATGCACGGCGCGCAGGCGTTTTTAGCCACCATTGTGGCCCGTGAAACGGCGCTCATGGACCACATTCTCGCGGGCGACACGGCGCCGTTTCCGGATCCGCTGGTTCGCGCGGGCATTGCGGGCTCACGCTCGCTCGGCACGCCGGCGTCGGGCATCGCCGGGGGATAGCCGGCTGCGATCAGGCCTTGGAAGCGCCGAAGTGCCGGTCGAATTCCTTGTGCACTTCCTTCTCGATGGCGGGTTTGAGAGCCGACAGCAGAAAGCCGAGTTTGCAGTCCAGACGCACGTCGTCGCGGCCGACTTGCAACTCGCCCGATAACCCCGGGCGCTCAAACGCAATGTTGTCGCCCTCCCAACGATAATCGATTTGGAATCGCGTGTGCAGATCGTGCGCGACCTTTTCAGCCGCGGCCTTCGCCTGCTTGTGGGACAGCCGGTGCTTCTTGACAATCGACAGCGCTGCCATCGACTTCTCCTGAATCCTTCACCCCGCGCCGCGATGAATGCACGAGTATACCCAAGCGGACGATGGCCTCGCCTCGACACGAGGTTTCGCGTGGCAGTTCTAACCTTGTCGTCGTGGCGCGTTGGCGACGCGGCCCACGGCAATGGTGGCAATCACGAGTGTGCAGGCGACGCCGGTCGCCAAGTCGACGGACTCACCAAGAAGCAAAGCCGAGAAAAACACGGTGAGGAATGGCTGGAGCAGTTGCAACTGACCGACCGCGGCGATGCCGCCGAGTGCCAGCCCGCGATACCACGCGAAAAAGCCGAGGAACATGCTGACGCCGCAGACATACGCGAACCCCGCCCAAGCGGAGGCCGGCGCCGTCGCGACGCGGTGGTCGATTGAAAGCGCCACCGGGACAAGCAGCACCGGGGCCGATAGCACCAGCGCCCAGCAGATGACTTGCCAGCTGCCGATCAGTTTCGCAAGCCGTCCTCCTTCCGCATAACCGACGGCTGCCGCGACCACCGCGGCCAGCAACAGGAGGTCGGCGGCATGCACGCTGCCGCCACCTTGATACACGGCAAAGACGACGACCACCGCGGTGCCGGCGACAGCCGTGACCCAGAACAGCGGGGTCGGACGCTCGTGGGCGAGCACGGCGGCCGCGACGGCAGTCGCCAGCGGCAAGAGCCCGATGACGACCGCGCCGTGGTTCGCGGGCACGCGCTGCATCGCCCAGGCGCTGCACAGGGGAAACCCGATGACCACACCCGCGGCGACCAATGCCAGTCCAGGGGCGTAACGCCAGCCCGGCCAGCGCGTGCGCGTAACGATCAGCACCATGGCGGCCAGGACGCCGGCCACGACCGCTCGCCCGAGGCCCACGAAAACCGGATCGAGGGCAGCCACGGCGAGGCGGGTGGCGGGTAGCGTCACGCTGAAGCTGACGACGCCCAGTAGCCCGTAACCGAACCCCGCACCGCGGTGATCAGGAAGGCTGTCGGCGGGAGGGCTGCGGGAATCGGGACGCGACACGGTAAGCTTTCGGAGGATAGTTGTTTCTATCCGTAGTTTGGCTCCCGAAGCGACACACCGGCCTCTGGCGCCGCGCTCCGTGATCCATCAGCTACCCTCTTCTCTGTTCCCGGCGGTACGCCACACCTGCAGCACCTCGACCTCTTCTGGTCGGACCCGA
>JANXZT010000532.1 GCA_025355395.1 Betaproteobacteria bacterium | reverse complement strand
CGCACAGCGCCGTTTTGGTGCCGCCTGCAGTGGCCGTCGATGATCACTCGCAACGCCAGGCGCTGCCCGCGATGGCATGTCACAAGTGCGCTCCGAAGAGCATGGCGTGGGTAAACATGTGCTTCGCCGGCGGCATCGCGTCGAGCATTGCGAGCGCAATGCCACGCGGCCAGCGCAGCCACGGTGAGGCGTTGCCAAACAGCCCGAGCAAGCCATGGGTCAGCGCGACGCCCGCCCACCGATCCCACCGCCGATGCCGCGCGTAGCGTGCGAGCATCGAGGGATTGCCGATCGACTCGACAGGCGTGTCGATCACGATGCGCGCAAGCTCATAAGCGTCGCGCAATCCAAGATTGAACCCCTGGCCCGCGACCGGATGCAGCGCCTGTGCCGCGTTGCCGATCACCGCGCACCGGGTGGAAACCGTCGATGGCGCAACCTCAAGTGCGAGCGGAAAGCTTCGCCGCTGCGCGATGGCGGTAAAGCCAGTGCGGCGGCCCCCGAAGCGCAACGCGAGGCGCGCGAGAAAGCTGGCGTCATCGGTGGCAAGCAGCGCCTGTACGGCGGCCGGCGAACCGGTCCACACCAATGCGTAGTGGTCGTTCTCGGGCAAGAGCGCTACCGGCCCGTCGGGGGTGAATCGCTCATACGCAAGACCGTGGGGCGGTTGCCTGCACCACACCTTGGCGACGAGGGCGGTCTGTTCGTAATCGTGGCGTCGCCGCGAGAGTCCCGCGACATGGGCACCGCTGCCGTCGGCGATCACGGCCAGACGTCCGAGGAGCGGACCCGATTCGCCGGCGACGTTCACACCAGCGTAAGCCGGCGTGCCACCGGCGTGCGCGACAGTGGCGCCGTACCGCACTGGGATTCGCGCGCGCGTGAGCGCCGTGTCGAGTGCCGCCTGCAGCGCGGAATAGCTGACCACATAACCGAGCGCGGGCAGGTGATGATCGCGCGCATGCAACCCGGCGGTCCCGAACCCGCCGGCTTGCGAGATGTCGATGTCGGTGATCGGGGTCACCGCTCCCGGTGTCCGCGCCAACTCGGCCCACACCTGCAGCCGCTCGAAGATGAGCCGCGCACCGTGCGACAACGCGATCGAGCGGTCACTGCCGGGGAGACCGGATTCCGGCCGCGCGTCAAGCACCACGATGTCCAAGTCCGCATCGGCGAGCGCCAAGGCCAGCGACGCGCCCACCGGCCCGGCGCCAACCACGATCACGTCGTGCAACACCGTGGACATCGCGCGTCAGCTGGTGATTGGGGACACCGGCTGGACGACGGCGATCAGCGTGCGCATGCGGCTTCCACTTGGGCAACCGTCTTGGGTGCCGCCGCGGTCAGGTTCTCGACGCCACTCGCCGTGACTACCACATCATCCTCGATACGGATGCCGATGTTCCAGAACTCCTCGGGAACGTTGTCGGCACGCCGGATGTACGCACCCGGCTCGACGGTCAGGACCATTCCCGGAACGAGCTTCTGCGACGCGCCCCTGACCTGATAGAGCCCCGCGTCATGCACATCGAGGCCAAGCCAGTGGCCGGCCCTATGCATATAGAACTGCTTGTAGCTGCCGGTCTCGAGCACTTCATCGAGGGTGCCGCGGCATAACGCGAGGTCGATGAACCCCTGCGCGAGCACGCGCTCGGCGGCCTTGTGGTAATCGTGGAAGTCCCGGCCCGGCGCGACGGCCTCGATGCATGCCAGTTGCGCGGCGAGCACGACCTCGTACACGGCCTTTTGCGGTGCCGTGAATTTGCCGCCCACCGGAAACGTACGCGTGATGTCGGAGGCATAGCTCCGGTATTCACACCCGGCATCGATCAGCAGCAACTCGCCGTCCTGCAACTCGCGATTGTTCTCCCGATAGTGCAGCACGCATGCATTCGGCCCGCCCGCGACGATCGACGGATACGCCAAGGCCTGGCTGCCGCCGCGCAGGAATTCGTGGGCGAGCTCCGCCTCGACCTGATACTCGTGCCACCCCGGTCGCGTCGCGCGCATCGCGCGAACGTGCGCGGCGACGGAAATTTGTGCTGCGCGGCGCATGAGCGCGAGCTCGTCCGGTTCCTTGATGAGGCGCATGGCATCGAGGGCCTGCCGCACATCGACAATCTCCTCCGGCGCACTCACGCCGGTGCGCGCGCGGCTGCGCACCTCGTTCAAGACCGCGGTAACCCTGCGGTCCCACTCCGGCAGCAGGCCAAGCGGCGTGTACAGCGCGGGTTGGTCGGACGCAAGCTCGGGGAGCTTTGCATCGAGCTCGCCGATCGGATAAGCCTCATCGAACCCGAAGATTTCCTTCGCCGCCTCGGGCCCGTAGCGAAATCCGTCCCAGATCTCACGCTCTTCGTTCTTGTCGCGGCAGAACAGGATCTGGCGTTCGCCACCAGGCGAAAGCACGAGCGCCACCACCGCCTCCGGCTCGGGAAAACCCGAGACGTAGTAAAAATAGCTGTCGTGGCGATAGGGAAACAACGAATCGCGGTTGCGAGGCAACTCCGGCGCTGTGGGCAGCAATGCAATGCCGCCGCCGGTCTGGACCTGCATCCGCGCGAGCAATGCGTCGCGGCGCCGGCGATAGCCGTGATGATCGTGATTCATGGGTCGGCCTTTATGCTTGAGCATAGATTATACGATCGTCCGCGCACGGTTTCGGCGCGGGCAATTTGCATGCGCTACCATGCACCATGTCGCCGCGCCTGGAATGGGACGCTCCTCAAGGTATGGCTCTGCGTGAGGCGAAGCTTGCGGCGCGCACGCGCGTGCTGGCCGCGCGCGATGCAATGAGCCTCGCGCAACGGAGCAGCGCCGCTGCAGCCATCATCCTCCGGCTCACCGCCCTGCCAAGCTATCAGCGCGCGCGAGCCCCTCTCCTGACGCTGCCCTTTCGCAGCGAATGGGATACCCTGCCACTCGTTCGCCACGCGCTCGCCGCGGACAAGATGGTCGCGTTGCCGCGCGTGGATGCAACGGCGCGCATGCTGGTGCTGCATCGCATTGAAGACGGCGTGATTGACATCGAAGCCGGCTACCGTGGCATTCCCGAGCCGCTTGCAACCTGTCCGCGAATCGATGCCGCTGCGATCGACTGGGTGCTTGTGCCGGGTGTCGCCTTCGACCGCGAGGGACGGCGGCTGGGTTACGGTGGCGGTTTCTACGATCGCCTGCTGCAGTTGATCGGCCCCCGCGTACCGCGCGTTGCCGGCGCCTATGACCTGCAGGTCACCGCCGGCGTGCCTTCGGCGCCCCACGATGCCAGGATCGACGCGCTGGTAACGCCAGCGCAGACGCTCATGATCGGCGGCGTGCGCGAGTGATGGCCGATTTGAGCGACGCCGCCCGCGGGCGCACCGCCGCGACCGCGCTCGCCGTCACGCTATCCATCCAGGTGTTCGTGGCGCTGGCCGCGACTGCCACGGCGGTGCTGGCACCCGAGATCGCGCGTGACCTGGGCGTGCCGGCGAAGCTGGTCGGCGTGTTCGTCGGATTGGTGTACCTGGGATCGATGACGGCAAGCCTCGCATCGGGACATTTCATCGAGCGCCACGGCGCGATCCGCGTGTCCCAGGTATGCGTGCTCATTTGCGCCGCCGGCAGTTGCATGATTGCGTTCACGCAGGCCGGCTGGCTGCCGCTGGTGGTACTCGCCGCACTGGTGATCGGGATCGGTTACGGGCCGATCACACCCGCCTCGTCGCAAGTGCTCGCACGCACTGCGCCGCCCTCGCGCATGGCCCTCACGTTCTCCATCAAGCAAACCGGCGTTCCGGGCGGCGCCGCCTTGGCCGGTGCCGTGCTGCCGATGCTGGCGGTAGGGCTCGGCTGGCGCACGGCGTTGCTCGCGGTGGCCGCTTTGGGCGTCGCGGTGGCCGCACTCGGCGAGACGATGCGGAGCAAGCTCGATGCGGCGCCCGCCAAGGAGTCGCATCCGTTTTCGCTCGCCGGCATGATCGCTCCGCTGCGCACCGTTTTCCGCCATCCCGTGCTGCTCGAGCTCTCGATCACCGGGTTCGTCTACGCTGCAATGCAGGTCTGCCTGACGAGTTTTCTGGTGGTCTATCTCACCGAGGCTCTTGGCTTTGCGCTGGTGGCCGCCGGATTGGCGCTGACGGCCGCGAACGTCGGCGGCATCATCGGGCGCGTGGGGTGGGGCGCCGTCGCCGACCAATGGATTGCGCCGCGGCGCATGCTGGGCCTCCTGGGCCTTGCCGCAGCGGCTTGCGCCTATGCCGCCGCGAGCTTCGAGGGCGGCTGGCCGCGACCGGTACTGCTCGCGGTGTGCGCCTTGTATGGCGCCACGGCGATCGGCTGGAATGGGGTGCAACTCGCCGAGATCGCACGCCACGCCCCGGCAGGACAGGCCGGCGCCATCACCGGGGCCTCGGGCTTCATCACCTTCGCGGGTGTGATGTTCGGGCCGCCGGCATTTGCACTCCTGGCCACGCTCACGGGGAGCTATCGCATCGGTTTTGCAGTATTCGGCACCGTGTGCCTTGTCTGTGGCGCAGCGCTGCTGATGCGACCTCCTGCGAATCCGGCGCCGGCGTGACGAATACAAATGGAAATCATTTCCATTTTTTGTTAAGGTGCGCTCACGACCGGCCGCGTGGCATGGCCTTGGGCGCCCCGCCTGGCGCGTCGCCGTGACACGTGCGGCGGCGACGGCGCATACAATCGATCCTGTGCCGCCCGCCGGCGCACCGCGACCCAACCGCTGTTGGAGACTACGATGGATATGAGCACGCCAAGCGATCACGACCCGCAGGAAACCCGGGAATGGCTCGAGGCGCTTCAAGCGGTGCTGGCCAACGAGGGACCGGACCGCGCGCATTTCCTGATCGAGCAGTTGATCGAGAAGGCGCGCCGGTCGGGCGCCTATCTGCCGTTCTCCGCCAATACGGCCTATATCAACACCATTCCGGTCGAGCAGCAGGTGCGGCTGCCGGGCGACCAGGCCGTCGAGGAGAAGATTCGCAACTACGCCCGCTGGAACGCAATGGCGATGGTGTTGCGGGCCAACAAGGATACGAATGTCGGCGGCCACATTGCGAGTTATGCCTCGGCAGCGACACTCTACGACGTCGGCTTCAATCATTTCTGGCATGCGCCCTCTGCCGACCACGGCGGCGATCTCGTGTATGTGCAGGGCCATTCCTCGCCCGGGATCTATGCGCGCGCATTCATGCTGGGTCGATTCACCGAAAAGCAGGTCGACAATTTCCGGCAGGAAGTCGACGGCGAGGGGATTTCATCGTATCCGCACCCATGGCTGATGCCGGACTTCTGGCAGTTTCCCACGGTGTCGATGGGCCTGGGCCCGCTGATGGCGATCTACCAGGCGCGGTTCATGAAATATCTCCACGATCGCGAACTCGCGCACACCGAAGGCCGCAAGGTCTGGGCGTTCATGGGCGACGGCGAGATGGACGAGCCCGAATCCATGGGCGCCATCGGCATGGCCGGGCGCGAGCAGCTCGACAACCTCATCTTTGTCGTCAACTGCAACCTGCAGCGCCTCGACGGCCCGGTGCGCGGCAATGGCAAGATCATCCAGGAGCTCGAAAGCGAATTCCGTGGCGCGGGCTGGAACGTCATCAAGGTGGTGTGGGGCACGCGCTGGGACGCCCTCCTCGCGCGCGACAAGGCAGGCATCCTCATGCGCCGGATGATGGAATGCGTCGACGGCGAATACCAGACGTTCAAGAGCAAGGATGGCGCGTACGTCCGCGAGTACTTTTTCAACACGCCGGAGTTGAAGGCCATGGTGGCCGACTGGTCGGATGACGACATCTGGAGGCTCAATCGCGGCGGCCTCGATCCGCACAAGGTCTATGCCGCCTACCACGCGGCAGCCCATCACAAGGGGCAGCCGACGGTCATCCTGGCCAAGACCATCAAGGGCTACGGCATGGGCGTGTCGGGCGAAGCGCAGAACATCACCCATCAGCAGAAGAAGATGTCGGTGGAATCGATCCGCCACATGCGCAATCGCTTTGCGCTGCCAGTCCCCGACGATCAACTCGAGGAGGTGCCCTACCTCACCTTTGCGGAAGGCTCGAAGGAGCTCGAATACATGCGCGAGCGGCGCATGAGCCTCGGGGGCTACCTGCCCGCGCGCCGACGCACCGCGGAAGCGCTGGCGGTGCCCGATCTCGCGACGTTCGAGCGGTTCCTCAAGAGCACCGACGACCGCGAGATCTCGACCACGATGGCGTTCGTGCAGATCCTGCACACCCTGATCCGCGACAAGACGATCGGCCGGCGGGTGGTGCCCATCGTTCCCGACGAATCGCGCACCTTCGGCATGGAAGGCATGTTTCGCCAGCTCGGCATCTGGAACCAGTTTGGCCAGAAGTACACGCCACAGGATGCCGATCAGCTCATGTTCTACAAGGAAGACAAGCGCGGGCAGGTGCTGCAGGAGGGGATCAACGAGCCGGGTGCGATGTGCGACTGGATCGCCGCGGCGACGTCGTACTCGACGCACGGCGTGCCGATGATCCCGTTTTACATCTTCTATTCCATGTTCGGATTCCAGCGCGTGGGCGACCTCGCGTGGGCCGCCGGCGACATGCGCTCGCGCGGCTTCCTGCTCGGCGGCACTTCCGGGCGGACGACGCTGAACGGCGAGGGCCTGCAGCACGAAGATGGGCACTCCCACATCTTCGCCGCCACGATTCCCAACTGCGTCGCGTACGACCCGACCTTCGCGTATGAGCTGGCGGTGATCATGCAGGATGGCCTCACGCGGATGTTCGCCGAGCAGCAGGACGTCTATTACTACATCACCGTGATGAACGAGAACTACACCCACCCCGCGATGCCGGAGGGCGCGGTGAACGACATCATCCGCGGCATGTACCGGTTTCGCGCCGCCGAAAAGTCAAAAGCCAAGGCGCCGCGGGTGCAGCTCCTGGGCTCGGGGGTCATCTTCCGCGAAGTGATCGCCGCCGCGGACATGCTCAAGGCCGACTGGGGCGTGGATGCCGACCTGTGGAGTTGCCCCAGCTTTACCGAGCTCGGACGCGAGGGGATGGCGGTCGCCCGCCACAACCTCCTGCATCCCTCCGACAAGCCCCGCCGCTCGCATGTCGAGGTGTGCCTCGCCGATACCCAGGGCCCGGTGATCGCCGCCACCGATTACATCCGCGCTTTCGCCGAGCAGATCCGCGCCTACGTGCCGCGCCGTTATCTGGTGCTAGGCACCGACGGCTTCGGACGCTCGGATACGCGCGAAAAATTGCGCCGTTTTTTCGAGGTGGACCGCCACTACATCGCGGTCGCGGCACTCAAATCGCTTTTCGATGAAGGTGCCGTCCCGGCCACCACGGTTGCCGACGCATTGAAAAAATACAGCATCGATCCGGCCAAGGCCGCCCCCTGGACCGTCTAGACAAGGAACCACGATGAGCACGCGCGAGGTCAAGGTTCCGGATATCGGCGAATTCAAGAATGTGCCGGTGATCGAAGTGCTGGTGAAACCCGGCGACCGCGTAGCCGCCGAGGATTCCCTGGTCACGCTGGAGTCCGACAAGGCGACCCTCGATGTTCCGGCGCCGGCGCCTGGCGTCGTGAAGGCGTTGCACGTCAAGGTCGGCGACAAGGTGAGCGAAGGCAGCGTCATCCTGTTGCTCGATGTGGCCGACGCCGCGGCCACAGAGGTAGCCTCCGCCACCACACCGGCACCCACGGCTTCCGGCGCGACGGAGAACGATGCGCACGCGGCCAACGCCAACGTCCCGTCAAGCGCAGCCGCGCCGCCGCAACATCCGGAGCCGTCGCCGGCGCCGGCTCCGGTGGCGTCCGCCGGCGCAGCGCCGTCTATCAGCCCGGTCGAGCCCACGGCGTTCAAGGCCGCACACGCCTCGCCTTCGGTGCGAAAGATTGCGCGCGAGCTCGGAGTGGATCTGTCGCGCGTCACCGGCAGCGGTCCCAAGAACCGGATCCTGCAGGAGGATGTGCAGCGCTTCGTGAAACAGGCGCTGCAATCAAACGCGGCGGCGGGAGCCGCGGGTGGCGCCGGTCTCAATCTCCTCCCGTGGCCCACCGTCGATTTCAAAAAATTTGGCCCGATCGAGGAAAAGCCGCTGTCGCGCATCAAGAAGATCGCCGGCGCGAATCTCGCGCGCAATTGGGTAATGATCCCGCACGTCACGCAGTTCGACGAAGCGGACATCACCGACCTCGAAGCGTTTCGCGTCGTCCTCAACAAGGAAAACGAGCAGGCCGGGGTCAAGATCACGATGCTCGCCTTCCTGATCCGGGCGAGCGTGGCGGCGATGCAACGCTTTCCCGATATCAATGCTTCGCTTGCGGGTGACAATCTCGTCTACAAGAAATATTTCAACATCGGCTTTGCCGTCGATACGCCCAATGGCCTCGTGGTCCCGGTGATTCGCAACGCCGACCAGAAGGGTCTCTTGCAGATCGCCCGCGAAATGGGCGAGTTCGCGGCCAAGGCGCGCGAGGGCAAGCTCGGTCCCGCCGAGATGCAGGGCGGTTGCTTTTCGATTTCCAGCCTCGGGGGCATCGGGGGCACCGCTTTCACGCCGATCATCAACGCGCCCGAGGTGGCGATCCTCGGCGTGTCGAAGAGCGCGACCAAGCCGGTGTGGGATGGCAAGGCCTTTGCGCCCCGCCTCATGTTGCCGCTATCCCTGTCGTACGATCACCGCGTAATCGATGGCGCGCAGGCGGCGCGCTTCACGGCTTATCTCGCGCAATTGCTTGTCGATATGCGCAGAGCGATGTTGTGACGCGGCGGCCGGCCCGCGGCATCTGCCCGTGATGCACGAGCGACGCCGCAGCGACGCAATGAGCAGTCGAACCCGTCCATGAGAGTGCCATCGTGCCCCAGACGATAGAAGTGAAGGTGCCGGATATCGGCGACTTCAACGACGTGCCGGTCATCGAAGTGCTGGTCAAGGTGGGCGACCCCGTCAAGCCCGAGGACTCGCTCGTCACCCTCGAGTCGGACAAGGCCACCATGGACATTCCGGCTCCGTCCGAAGGCACCGTGCGTGAAATGAAGGTCAAGGTCGGCGACAAGGTGTCGGAAGGCACCGTGCTTGTGATTCTCGATGCAGCGGACTCGACTGGCGCCCAACCTGCCGCCGCCGCCGGTGGGATTGCGGATGCGTCTCCGGCTTCCTCATCGCAGGTTGCCGCGCCGCCGGCTCAAGAAAAACCGCCGAGTGCGCCACCCTCCGTTGCCGGTAACGAGAATAACTTTACCGGCACACCTGACATGGAGTGCGAGATGCTGGTGTTGGGCGCAGGACCTGGTGGTTACAGTGCCGCCTTCCGCGCGGCCGATCTCGGCATGAGCACCGTGCTCGTGGAGCGGTATGGGTCGCTTGGTGGGGTGTGTCTCAATGTCGGCTGCATTCCTTCCAAGGCACTGCTACATATCGCAAGCGTGATGGAGGAGGCAAAAAGCTTTGCCGCACACGGCGTGAACTTCGGCGCACCGGAATTGGATCTCGCCAAATTGCGCGAATGGAAGCAGAAAGTCGTCGGCAAGCTTACCGGCGGTCTCACCGGGATGGCCAAGGCGCGCAAGGTGGCGGTGGTGCGGGGATACGGCGTTTTTCTTGATGCCCATCACCTCGAAGTCGACTTGACCGAGGGATCCGCGCAGAACAAGACAGGCGCCAAAAGGATCATTCGTTTCGGCAATGCGATCATTGCCGCCGGATCCCAGGCGGTGCGCTTGCCCTTTGTTCCGGAAGACCCCCGGATCGTCGATTCGACCGGCGCACTGGAGCTGCGCGGTGTGCCCAAGCGCATGCTCGTGATTGGCGGCGGCATCATCGGCCTTGAAATGGCCACGGTGTATTCGGCGCTGGGGTCGCGTCTCGAGGTGGTCGAGATGCTGGACGGACTGATGCAAGGCGCCGACCGCGATCTCGTCAAGGTCTGGGACAAGATGAACCGGCACCGCTTCGACAAGGTGATGCTCAAGACCAAAACGGTGGCCGTGGAAGCGCGGCCCGATGCCGTGCATGTGACCTTCGAGGGCGAGCAGGCACCCGCCGGGCCGCAACCCTACGACCTGGTGTTGGTTGCTGTGGGCCGCAGCCCCAACGGTGGCAGGATCGGCGCCGAACGCGCGGGGATCGCGGTGAGTGCGCGTGGCTTTATCGCGGTCGATGCGCAAATGCGGACCAATGTTCGGCATATTTTTGCCATCGGCGATGTTATCGGGCAGCCGATGCTCGCGCACAAGGCCACGCACGAAGGCCACGTTGCTGCCGAAGCCGCAGCCGGCCAGAACGCGTTCTTCGACGCACGCGTCATTCCCTCGGTGGCATACACCGATCCCGAGGTCGCATGGGCGGGATTGACGGAGGACGAGGCCAAGGCCAAAGGCGTCAAGATCGCGAAGAGCCTGTTTCCCTGGGCCGCCTCCGGACGCGCGATTGCCAATGGCCGTGATGAAGGGTTCACCAAGCTCCTGTTCGACGAGGCGACGCATCGCATCGTCGGCGGCGGCATCGTGGGCACCAACGCCGGCGACCTGATCAGCGAGATCGCACTGGCCGTGGAGATGGGCGCGGACGCGGTGGACATTGCACGCACCATCCACCCGCATCCGACTCTCGGCGAAACGGTAGGTCTGGCGGCCGAGGTGTTCGAAGGGGTGTGCACGGATCTGCCGCCAGCGCGTCGAAAGTAGGGACAGAGAAGGTCCGACACGACTTTTACGCGCCATGTTGACGATTCCATGGTTCCTCCGAAAGTCGTCTCTGACCCTGCTTTCGCCATGACCCAGGACGAGCAGAAGCGCGCCGTCGCGCGTGAGGCACTCCGGTTCGTCGAGCCCGATGCCTACATCGGCGTGGGTTCCGGTTCCACCGCCAACTTCTTCATCGATGAACTGGCGGTGATCAAGCATCGGCTGCGCGGCGCCGTGGCAAGCTCGGCAAGAACTGCCGAGCGTCTCAAAAGCCATGGCATCTGGATCGACGAGCTCAACAACGTCGACGAGCTGCCGGTCTACATCGATGGTGCCGACGAGGTGATGGAATCGGGCGCCATGATCAAGGGTGGCGGCGGCGCACTCACCCGCGAGAAAATCGTGGCGGCCGTCGCGCGCAAGTTCGTCTGCATCGTCGATGCCTCCAAGCTCGTGAAAAAGCTCGGCGCATTCCCGTTGCCGGTGGAAGTGATTCCGATGGCCCGCAGCTATGTCGCGCGCGAGCTGGTGCTGCTCGGTGGTCATCCGGAATGGCGCATGGGTTTTACCACCGATAACGGCAATCTGATCCTGGATGTGCATGGACTGAACATCGTCGACCCGATTGCCATGGAAGCGCAGATCAGCCAGATCACCGGCGTGGTGACAGTAGGGCTTTTCGCCCGGCGCGGTGCCGACGTCATCCTGATCGGCGCCCCGGAGGGCATTCGCACCATCACGCCGACACGCCGAAAGTAGGGTCAGAGACGACTTTCGGGCGAACCACTGACTCCCCCGCCAGCACGGCGCAGGAAAGTCGTCTCTGACCCTACTTTCCGCCGGTACAATGGCTGCCGGATGAATCAACCCATCGATATCGCCGCGTACATGCAGGGTGTGGGCGCCGCCGCACGTGAGGCAGCGCGCGCACTCGCCCGGGCCACGACCGCCGGAAAGAACGCGGCACTCGTCGCTGCGGCCGCCGCCCTTCGCCGCGACCAGGCAACGCTCCTTGCCGCCAACCGTGATGACGTGGCGGCTGCGCGCACCGCAGGCCACGACGCCGCATTCCTTGACCGGCTCACGCTGGCCCCCAAGACCGTGACGGCGATGGCCGAGGGACTGCTCGAGATCGCGGCCCTTCCCGACCCGGTGGGCGAAATGAGCGAACTGCGCTATCGGCCCTCAGGCATCCAGGTCGGCATGATGCGGGTGCCGCTGGGGGTTGTCGGCATCATCTACGAATCGCGCCCCAACGTGACGGCCGACGCCGCAGGGTTATGTCTCAAAGCGGGCAACGCGACCATCCTGCGTGGTGGGTCGGAGGCGATCCGCAGCAATCACGCAATCGCCGCGCGCATCCATGAAGGTTTGCGCCACGCCGGCCTTCCTGAATCCGCGGTGCAGCTCATCGCCACCACCGATCGCGCCGCCGTGGGCCTCATGGTGGCGATGGATAAGCATATCGACGTGATTGTTCCCCGCGGCGGCAAGAGCCTGATCGAACGCGTGGCCCGTGATGCGAAAATCCCGGTGCTGAAGCATCTCGATGGCGTGTGTCACGTCTACATCGACGAGGATGCGGATCCGGAGATGGCAATCCGGATCGCGGACAACGCCAAGACCCAGCGCTATTCCCCATGCAATACGATGGAGACGCTGCTCGTGCATGCGGCCATTGCGCCACGGGTCCTGCCGCCGCTGTGCCGGATCTACGCCGACAAGGGCGTCGAGCTTCGCGGTGATGCGCGCGCGCGGGCGGTGGTTGCGACGATGAAAGACGCGACGGAGGACGACTGGTCAACCGAGTATCTGGCGCCGATCCTCGCGATCCGCATCGTCGACGATCTTGACACCGCGATGGACCACATCGCACGCTATGGCTCGCAACATACCGACGCGATTGTCACTCGCAACCATGACCACGCGATGCGCTTCCTGCGCGAGGTCGATTCGAGCTCGGTGCTCATCAATGCCTCGACCCGGTTTGCCGACGGGTTCGAATTCGGTCTGGGTGCGGAGATCGGCATCTCCACCAACAAGCTGCATGCGCGCGGGCCGGTCGGCCTCGAAGGGCTCACCAGCCGCAAGTGGATCGTATTCGGCTCGGGCCAGATCCGGACTTAACGACAACGAAAACCCGGTGCAGGCCGGCGTGCAACGTACGGTCACACGGGTGCAGCCCGTGCGGACTGCCGGTACCACATGAACCACAGCGAGGCCAGCGCCACCACCGCGATCACCGGTATGGCCGCTGCATTCATGCGCTCCCATCCGGCCGCGGAGACGAGCACGCCGGATGAAAACGACGAGATGCCCATCACCGAAAACACGATGCAGTCGTTGGCGCCCTGCGTTTTCGCCTTTTCAGCGGGGCGATAGGATTCGGTCAGCAGCATTGTGCCGCCAGTGTACATGAAGTTCCAGCCCACCCCCAGAAACATCAGCGCGGCGACGAAGTGGGCGACGCTGTTACCGCTGAGGGCGGTCCAGACGCAGCCTCCCATCAACGCCGTGCCCGCCAGGATGACCTTGAGCGCGCCAAAGCGTCCGATCAGGCTGCCGGTAAAAAAGCCCGGCGCGTACATGGCCACGACGTGCCACTCGATCACCAGCGCCGCGGCGCTGTAAGGGTGGCTGCAAAAGCTCATGGCCAGCGGGGTCGCGACCATCAGCAGGTTCATGAGCCCGTAGCCCAGCCCACCGGCAAGTGCGGCGACGATGAACACCGGTTGGCGCACGATCGCCGCCAGTGGACGGCCACCGCCGGCGCGCTCCGCCGCGGACGGCTTCGGTACATTCACCATCGACTGCACTGCCATTGCCAGCACCGCCACGCCGGCGAGCAGCAGGAACGAGCCCAGAAACGGCATCGGGAACCAGTCGCGGGCGAAGCGCGTGGACTCGGGTCCGATGACGCCGCCGGCAATGCCTCCCGCCAGCACCAGCGAAATAGCCTTGGCCTTGAAAGCGGGGGACGCAATTTCCGCGGCCGCAAAGCGGTATTGCAATCCGAATGCCGTATACACGCCGATGATGGCCGTGCTGACGCAAAATAGTGGAAAGCTCTGTAACCACAACGAGAACGCCGCCAGTACGCTACCCGCAACGCCGATCATGGATCCCGCCATGAAGCCGCGGCGGCGACCGACCCGTGCCATCCACAGCGACGCCGGCATGGTCGCCAATGCCGATCCGAGCACATAGGTCGTGGCACCGAGGGTGGCGAAGCTCTTGTCGGCAACCAGGCCGTAGCCGATGAGCCCGGTCATCGAGATCAGCCCGGCGGTATTGACCAGAAGCAGCGCCTGGCAGCAGCCGAGGAGGAAGATGTCGCGGCGCGAGGTTTCCATGGAAGACGGCAGGAGCATCCGTGCGGGAGATGTCGAAGTTCGAGCGCTACATGGCACTATAGCAGCCCATGTTCGATGAAATTCTCGCGTTCTGGTTCGGTCCGGTGCCAGGAGAGGTGCGCGCCGAATGGTTTCGCAAGGACGACGCGTTCGATGCGCAGATTCGTGCGCGCTTCCGGATCATGATCGAAGACGCATTGCAAGGTGAGTATGCTGATTGGACCCACAGCGCCCGAGGCAGCTTGGCTCGCGTGCTGTTGCTCGATCAATTCACGCGCAATGTGTTTCGCGATACGCCGCGAGCGTTTGCCGGTGATGCGCTCGCTTTGGCCACCGCGCAGGCAGCGCTCGATCAAGCCTTCGACCAGGCGTTGTCCAGTGTCGAGCGGTGGTTCCTGTACATGCCCTTCGAGCATGCGGAAAGTGCGGCCGCCCAGGAGCGCTCGCTCTCACTTTTCGGGCAACTGGCAAGTACCGCCGGATTTGACGCGCCACTGGAGTGGGCGCAAAAGCACGCCGCCATCATCGCGCGCTTCGGGCGCTATCCGCATCGCAATGAAGTTCTCGGACGTGCGTCGACACCGGACGAAATTGCGTTCCTGAACGAAGCGGGGTCGCGCTTCTGAACCGGAGCATTTCCCGGCAGTGCACGATGCGCGACGCGACGCGCAGCCCTACGGCGACGCTTCGCGCATGAGCCGCCCGCTCGGCATTCTCGGCGGCACCTTCGACCCGATTCATTACGGCCATCTGGAACTCGCGCGCGAAGTAAGGGCCGCACTCCGGCTCGAGCAGGTGTTGTTGATTCCCGCGGGCGATCCCCCGCACCGCGCTGCTCCCCTCGCGTCGGCACGCGATCGGCTGTCCATGGTAGAGCTTGCGGTCGAAGAATCACCGGGCCTCGCGGTCGACGCCCGCGAAGTCGATCGTCCCGGCCTCAGCTACACCGTGCGCACCCTCGAGGAACTCCACCTGGAGCGGCCGTTCCAAGCCTTGGCACTCATCGTTGGCGCCGATGCATTGCTCGGGCTCACGACATGGCATCGCTGGCGCGACGTGCTGGACCTCGCGCACTTGGTGGTGGTTGCCCGGCCTGGAACGGATATCGCCGCGGGACTTTCGGGCGAGCTCTGGAACGAATGGAAGCGCAGGATTACCGAGAATCCGCGAGCCCTTGAATCCGTGCCAGGCGGCAGCATCTTTACCCAGGCAATAACGCCGCATGCCATTTCGGCGTCGGCGATTCGCACGGCTATTGCGGCTGGCAAGCCCGAGAAGGTTCGCGGATTGCTGCCCGCTGCCGTTTTGGCCTATATTGGCCGGCACCACCTCTACCGACCAGGAACGGATGCCTCTTAAGACCCTGCAATACGTCGCCATCGACGCCCTCGAAGACATCAAGGCCCGCGATATCACCGTGCTTGATGTACGCAAGCTCACTACCCTGTACGACACCCTCGTCATTGCCAGTGCCGACTCGAACCGCCAAGTCAACGCGCTCGCCCTGCACGTTCGCGACAAGTTGAAGGCAGCCGGCGCGACCATCGTGGGAACGGAGGGCGAGGAAGGCGGCGAATGGGTACTGGTCGACGCCGGCGACATCGTGGTCCATGTGATGCAGCCGGTAATCCGCGCTTATTACAACCTCGAGGAGCTGTGGACGCCGCCCGCATCACGCCGCCGCGCAACGACGGAGAATCGCGCCGCAGCATGATGGGCTGCGGGCCGGTCGCGAGGGTTGAGGGCCGCTTCCCGGCCCGAATCTCCGCCGGATGAAAATCCGAGTGGTCGCGCTCGGCCATCGGATGCCGGCGTGGGTTGCCGCCGGATGGCAAGAATATGCACGCCGCGTCCCCCGCGAATGGGCGCTCGACTTGGTCGAGCTGAAGCCCGAGGCCCGCGACCGCGGCAAGCCGGTCTCCCAGCTGCTCACCCTCGAAGCCGAGCGGATACGTACCGGGTGCCGCAGCGCCCGCATGGTTTGCCTGGATGAGCGCGGGGCGTCATGGACCACCCAGGTCCTTGCCAGCGAGCTCGGCCGCTGTCGCGATGACGGCGAAGACGTGGCCTTCGTCATCGGCAGCGCCGACGGTCTCGATCCGGCATTGCTCGGCAAGGCAGCCGCCGTAGTGGCCATTTCCGCGCTAACATTGCCCCATGCACTCGTCCGGGTCGTGCTCGCCGAGCAGCTCTACCGCGCCAGCGCCGTGCTGGCGGGCCATCCCTATCACCGGGAATAATGTGATTCCGCGACGCCTGGTGTCGCGCGAATTGCTTCGGCACTCGCCGTCATGAGCACCCCGCCGCTCCTCTACCTCGCCTCCCGCAGCACACGCCGGCAGGATCTGTTGCGCCAGATCGGCATTCCCTTCGAGGTGCTCCGCTTTCGCGAAGCACCCGGCCGCCCCCCCGATGTCGTGGAAGGGGCGCATGACGCCGAACCCCCGCATCATTACGTCGAGCGGATCGCACGCACCAAGGCCACCGTCGGCTGGCAGCAGGTACAGCGGCGCATGCTGTCGGAACATCCCGTGCTCGCGGCCGACACCGAGGTTGCGCTTGACGGCATCATCTTCGGCAAGCCCGGCGACGCGGGTGAGGCGATCCGGATGCTCGGCAGATTGTCCGGCCGAACGCATCAGGTCATTACGGCAGTCGCATTGCGCTGGCAGGAAGAGTTGCTGGTGGAAATTACGCGCGCCGAGGTGACGTTTCGCGCGTTGCGCGCTCCAGAGATCGAGCGCTACGTGGCCACCGGCGAACCATTCGACAAGGCCGGTGGATACGCCATCCAGGGTCGCGCCGCTGCCTTCGCAAGCCGCATCGAAGGCAGCTATTCCGGCGTGATGGGCCTGCCGTTGTACGAGACCGCCGAGCTTCTCGCTCGGATCGACTTCCCCGTGCTATAACGATTCGGCAGGATCCGCCCGCGCGGCCATCGCGCAGGCGAAATGGGGTCAGAGACGATTTCGGTCACAAGTGGCCGTGGAGCTCGGCGAAAACAGAAGTCCTCTCTGACCCCATGAGCCATGAAATCCTCATCAATGTAACCCCGCAGGAAACGCGCGTGGCGATGCTCGAGCAAGGCGTCGTCCAGGAGCTCCACATGGAGCGCTCCAGCGCACGCGGGCTCGTCGGCAACGTTTATCTCGGACGCGTGGCGCGCGTGTTGCCAGGGATGCAAAGCGCGTTCATCGAAATCGGCCTCGAGCGCGCCGCCTTCCTTCACATCGCCGACATCTGGGAGCATCGGCAGAACAGCCACGGCGGCGCCGATACCCGGCCCATCGAAAAAATCCTGCACGAAGGTCAGGCCATCCTGGTCCAGGTGATCAAGGATCCGATCGGCACCAAGGGTGCCCGCCTGTCGACGCAGGCCAGCTTCGCCGGACGCCTGCTGGTGTTCCTGCCACAGGACTCGCACATCGGCATTTCGCAACGCATCGAGGACGAGGCCGAGCGCGAGAGCCTGCGCGAAAAGCTGCAGCATCTCCTGCCCGAGGGCATGACGGGCGGCTTCATCATTCGCACCATGGCCGAGACCGCCACCGAGCGCGAGATGCAGAACGACATCGAGTACCTGACCAAGCTCTGGCGCGACTTGAACCAGCGCGGTCGCGAAGTGCCCGCGCCGACGCTGCTTTACCAGGACCTTTCGCTGGCGCAGCGGGTGTTGCGCGACATGGCGACCGAAGAGACGACGCGGGTCGTTGTCGACTCGCGCGAAACATTCGTGAAAATGCAGGAATTCGCGCGCGAGTACACGCCGGCACTGGTCGAGCGCATCGTGCACTACTCCGGCGAGCGGCCGCTCTTCGATCTGAACGGCGTCGAGGACGAGATCGAAAAGGCGCTGGCGCGGCGCGTCGATCTCAAATCGGGGGGCTATCTCATCATCGATCAGACCGAGGCGATGACGACGATCGATGTCAACACCGGCGGGTTCGTCGGCGGGCGTAGCTTCGATGACACCATCTTCAAGACCAACCTCGAAGCGGCACAGGTCATCGCCCGCCAACTGAGGCTGCGCAACCTGGGCGGCATCATCATCATCGACTTCATCGACATGGAGCATGCCGAGCACCGCGCCGCAGTGCTGGCCGAGTTGAATCGCGCACTCGACAAGGACCGCACCCGGCTCACGGTGAACGGGTTCACCCAGCTCGGGCTGGTGGAGATGACGCGCAAGCGCACCCGCGAGTCGCTTGCGCACGTACTTTGCGAACCCTGTCCCACCTGCGGCGGGCGCGGCGAACACAAGACGGCGCAGACGATCTGCTACGAAATCCTGCGCGAAATCCTGCGCGAGGCGAAGCAATTCAACGCCCGCGAATTTCGCATCCTCGCCTCGCAATCGGTGATCGATCTCTTCCTGGACGAGGAATCGCAGAGCCTCGCCCAACTCGGCGATTTCATCAGCAAGCCGATCTCGTTGCAGGTCGAATCGATCTACACCCAGGAGCAGTACGACATTGTGTTGATCTGATCGCGCCATGCGGCGCGGTGGCGCGTTTGAACCGTCATCCCGCGCACGTGACGGCGCAGCACTGTCATCCCGCGCACGTGACGCCGCAGCACCGTCATCCCTGCGAACGCAGGGATCCATTTTGACTTTAACCGGCCCCATGTTGACTGAACAATGGATTCCCGCATGCGCGGGAATGACGATGATGGACATGAATGTCCCGTCGACCACGTCAATCGATTCCCGCGTGCGTAAATGACGGGTCTTGTCACGAAGTTTCGCCGGGTGCGGTAGAACACTCATGCTGCGCAATCTTTGGCGACGCACCAAGGACATCTTCTCGCGCGTTTTCCGCCGCGAGCCGTTGGCACCCGGACGCTTCGAATCGGGCACCAGGTTTTCGTGGCGAGGCTTTCTCCTGGTGGCGCCCTGGATCTGGCCCCAACGCGATTACCTTGTGTATGTACCGCGCGGGTATGCACGCTGGCGGCGCACGACGCTCCTGGTGCTGATCCATGGCTGCCGCCAAAGCGCGCAAGACATCGCCGCGGGAACACGGATCACGCAACTCGCCGACGCGCTCTCCTGCCTCGTGCTCCTTCCTTGCCAGGATCCGCGGGCCAATGCGTGGGGCTGCTGGAACTGGTTCGACCGCAGAACCACCGTGGGCGCCGGCGAAGCCGCCATCGTCGCGGCCCAGATTCGTGCGGTGCGAAGGCGGTACCGGATTCACCGCAAGCGCGTGTTTGTCGCCGGCATGTCGTCCGGTGCCGGATTGGCGGCGGCACTCGCGCTGCGGCACTCCGCGCTGTTCGCGGGAGTCTTCGTTCATTCCGGCATGGCTGCAGGTGCTGCCTCGTCGCCCGTCACGGCGGTGTCGGTATTGCAGCGCGGCCCGGACACCGATGTGGCCGCGATCGCCGCAGCCGCACGTCGTGCAGCCGGTGCCCGCGCACGCATCGTGCCCATCCTCGTCGTGCACGGCACGCTCGATGAGACGGTAGTACCCGTGCACGCGAGCGAAGTCGTTCGCCAGTTTCTGGTTTTCGCGGGCCACCCCGGTGCCACCGCGGCGCCCGCTGCGCTACCATCGCCTGATCGCGAGTTCACGGCCGAGCTCGCCGGGGCGCGGCGCACGACGACGTCGGAATGGCGACACCAAGGCCGGCTGTTAGCGCGACGGGTGATGGTCGAGGGTCTCGCCCACGCCTGGAGCGGTGGCGAGGCGCAACTGCCTTACAACGATGCCGCGCCGCCCGACGCGACCGCGCTGTTGGGCGCGTTCGTAAGCGACGTTTTGCGCTGAAAGGAGATTGTTATGGGAATTACCGGCATGAACCATTTCACCGTCCTGACCGACGATGTGCCGAGCACGGTCGCGTTCTATCGCGATCTTCTCGGGCTCCATGACGGCGAGCGTCCAGACCTCGGCTTTCCGGGTGCCTGGCTGTACACCGGCGATAACGCCGTTCTTCATATCATCGGCGGCCGATCGAGGGAGAGCTTGAAGCCAGGCGTGATCGATCACATGGCGTTCTCCGCGGCGGATTTGCGCGCGACCCTGGATCGAATCAAGGTCGCCGGCCTCGAGTCGGTGTGCCGGCGGCAGATCGGCACCGGCATTTGGCAGGTGTTCGTATACGATCCCAACGGCGCGCGGGTTGAGCTCGACTTCGATCCGGCGGAGGCCGGACCGGCAGCGTGACGCCCCACGCAAGTCACACGGCACTCGCAACACCCGATCATCTGGTGCTTGCTGCGGCCACGCTCGCCGACGGCATCGATTACGTCAGCAGTCTCACCGGCGCCGTGCCGAAGCCCGGAGGCAAACACGCCACCATGGGCACCCATAACGCCCTGCTACGTTTGGGCGAGCGGCTCTATCTCGAAGTGATTGCCATCGACCCGGCGGCGCCCAAGCCCGGCCGCCCCCGCTGGTTCGGATTGGACGGCGTGGCGTTGCAGGCGGAGCTTCTCGAGCAACCCCGGCTGATTCATTGGGTGGCGCGCACGCTTGACATCGACGCTGCGTTGCGCGCGAGCAGCCCGGAGCACGGCACGGTGCAGGCGTTGTCGCGCGGCGACTATCGCTGGCGCATCACCCTACCCGATGATGGCGCCCTGCCTGGCAAGGGCCTCGTACCGACACTGATTCAATGGGAATCAGACACGCATCCCGCGGACCGCTTGCCGGCTTCTCAAGTCGCACTCGTGGAAATGGCCGGCAGCCATCCGGAGCCCGCATCCATCCGTCTGGTCCTCGCGCGACTTGGGCTCGGCGATGCATTGCACGTAAGCTTCGATCGCGAGACCCGACTTGCCGCGATGCTGCGCACGCCTCGGGGAATGGTTACGCTCACCTCGTAGGGGAATATCCGCGCGCAGCCGGTTCAACGCGGCGCGGCGTCGAGTGCCGCCAGTTGGCCATATACCACGTGTGCGATCGAAAGGAGCTGGTTGCGGTCGAGCACGCCCGAGATGGCATAACTGCAATCCTGATCGATCCAGTAGAAGACACCCACGCCTTTTTCCACGGCATAGCGAAATGCCGTTTCGCCGTGGCTGTCGGTGTCACGGCGCACCTGCAGCGAAAGGCGCTGCTTCCCGGCATTCTCATACATGAAGAGGGCGGTGGGCTGCTCGTTGCCGGCGACCAACCGGCCGCCAACCAGCGCGTAGCCCAGATTGTTGAGATCGGGCGCATGCACGGCCAGCCCCAGACGCTTGGTGAGCCACGTCACCAGCCGCTTCTCGTCGGCCGCCCATATTTCCACGGGTCGATTGACATCGGCGGCGTACAGCGCGTGCGCAAACGCCGCCTGCCGCGCAAAGCTCGTGGGCGTTCCTTCATGCTCCAAATCGATCGTCCGGCCGTACCAGCCGACGCCGATGCCGAGCAGCAATGTCGCCGCAACCGCAACTGCCGAGGCGAGCCACCGCGGCCATCGCGACCGCGATCTCCCGCGCACGGGTCCTGCTGCCGCCTGGATCAGCCGCTCGGGGATGGGCTCGGTGACGATTGCGTCGAGGGCCGCACGCAGCGCCGCACTCTGGGCGCGGATCTCCGCCACGCGCGCGGCGAGCGCGGGATCGACCTGCAGCGCGGCTTCGAAGGTGTCGACACGACCCGGCGCCAGACAACCGTCGGCGTACGCATGCAGATCCGCGTCATCGAACGAAGCCGGATTGCCGTTCACGCCGCCGCCTTCATTTGACCACCCGCAACGGCGACGCCGGCTCGTCGACCAAACGCCGCAGCCGCGCCCGCGCCCGCGAAAGACGGGACATGACGGTGCCCATCGGCACGTCGAGTGTGGCGGCAATTTCGTCGTAATGCATCTCTTCCACCGCTGCGAGCAGCAGCACCTCGCGCTGGTCGGTGGGCAAGCGGCCCATCTGCGCGACGAGCTCGAGAAGCTCCACGCGATCGACCTGGTTGGCCCTGACCGGCAGCTGCCACGCGGCGTGCGCGCCTTCACTGTCGAGCGAGATAGTCACGCCCTCCCGGCGTGCAACGGCCAGCTGGTTGACGTAGATGTTGTGCATGATGGTGAAGAGCCATGCCCGCAAATCGGTCCCCGCCTGCCACAGGCGCCGCTTTTCCCAGGCACGCGCGAGCGTGTCCTGCACCAGGTCATCGGCGCGCGTCGAATCGCCGGTCAGCACCCGCGCATAGCGCCGAAGTCGCGGAATGGCCGCCAGCAGATCGGGATGCGGCAGCGGCGCGGTCTCGGGGGTCGAACGGAGCATGAGCGAAAAGCTTTACCGCCGACGCGGCGGATCAGGGCTTGGCGACATGCCAGACGTTGTTGACTCCGTCGCCGGTCTTGTCTCCGGGCTTGGCATCCTTGGACCACGTGTAGACCGGCTTGTCCTTGTAGGTCCACTGCTTGGCGCCACCCTCACGGCCGATGATCTTCCAGTCACCCGTTGGCTTGGCATCCGCACCGGCCATCAGTGGCGGCCACAATCCGACGCAAGCTCCGCTGCAGGCGCTCTTGTCGACGGCATCCTTGTCGAACGTGTACAGCGTCATGCCGCTCGGATTGGTGAGCACGCCGTTGCTCGCCATGCCGGGAGCTTGGCTTTGGCCCGCGGCCATGGCCGGAAGAAGTGCTGCGACAATGACGACGGCGAGAGTGCGAACGGTGGCGATCATCGATAAGCTCCTAAGTGTGGCGCGGTGCTGCGGCAAATGTCATTCCCGGCGCGCATGAGACAAACAGTTGCCGGCAGCCGTTATTCCCCGGCGCTTACCGCCGGATTGCGCGAGTCTAGGGGTTTGTTGAAATTTGCGTGATTTTCTCTGCTGCTTCACGTTTTTGTTGGCTCAAGTTTTTTTCTTGCATCTTTTCGACTGATTGACGAAG
>JANXZT010000453.1 GCA_025355395.1 Betaproteobacteria bacterium | reverse complement strand
CGGCCACGCGGCGCAGGACGCGCGCCCGCTCGAGCGGGGGCACGCCGCGCCATTGCTCGAACCCCCGTGTTGCCGCGGCGACGGCTGCGTCGACGTCGGCGGCGTTCGACTCGGCGACTTTTCCGAGCGATTCGCCGGTGGCCGGATTGACCGTGTCGGCATAACCGCCCGCAGGCTCGTGCCACGTGCCCCCGTAGAAGACGCCGCGATGTTGCGGCAACGGCAATGCATGCCCTGATCCGGAATGAGACATCAACGCACGCTCGCCTGCATCAGTCCACACCGCGGCGGCCGGGAGTGGCCAGGCGTCCGATCAAGGCGTTGACGCCGATGGACAACACAAAAAGTACGGTCAGCAGGGCATACATGCGCGGCATGTCGAACACCGAATACGCCTGGATGATGAGGTAGCCCAGCCCGCGGTTCGACAACTTGGTCTCGGCCAGCAGTGTGCCGATGATGGCGACGCCCAGCCCCAGCCGAATGCCATTCACGATGGGCGCGCGCATGGCGGGGAGATAAATTTTGCTCACCATCTGCCAGGCGGTGACGCGAAAGCTCCGGCCCACGCGGATCAGCACCTTGTCGATCTCACGCATGCCACCGGCGGCACTCACTGCGATCGGAAAAAAACAGGACAGCACGCCCATCGCCACTTTCGATCCCGGCCCGACGCCGAACCACATGATCATGATCGGGAAGAAGATGATTTTGGGCGTCGGACCCAGGTAATAGATGAACGATTCGTAGGCGCGCGCCAGGAATCGGTTGGCACCGATGGCAATACCGACGACCACGCCGGCCAAGCCCCCGATCAGGAGCGCGCCGGCAATTTCGGCGGCGGTAATGCTCAAGTTGCGATAGAAATCGGGGGTTGCCAGCAGGCGGCCAATCGCCTTGCCGATCACGGCGAGCGAGGGCACTACATCGCGAAACAGGAGACCCGATGCCGCCACGGCCTCCCACACAGCGAGCACGACCACAATGATGGCCGCGCGAAGCCACAGCACGTGGCGCTGCGCCGTCGGGGCGATCGCGCCTACATTCCCGGCCGCAGCCATCGCTCGATCCTTTCGGCGCAGAAAAAGAACACGACACTCACCAGGACAACGAAGAAGATCGCTCCATAGGTGCCGGGAAGATCGTAACGCTCGGCGAGCTCGTTGATGAGCTGGCCCAAGCCTCCGAAATTGATCAGAAACTCGACCCCGACGATATTGATCATCGCAAAGATGAGCCCAAGCCGCAGACCGACGAAGATGGTCGGCAGCGCCGCAGGCAGCAGGATCTTGTGGAAAAGCTGGGTGTTGGTGAGGCGAAAGCTTCGCCCTACATCGAGCAATACCTTGCGGGTGCCGGCGAACCCTTCCACGGTCTTGAGGATGACGGGGCTAAGACCCGCCGCAAATCCGATCATCACGATGGTCGTGGCGCTGCGTCCGAAAATTACCAGAAACAGCGGATACATGAGCACCACCGGCGCGGAAGCAAGCGCCGCGACCCACGTCTCGGTCGCCAGGCGAAGCAACCGGAACCGGAACAGCAGCATGCCAAGGCCAATGCCCACGACGGTCAGCAACAGGCTTGCCCACAACGCTTCCAGTGCTGTTTGGAGAAACCGATCAAGGACATCTTCCTCCACGATGATCCGCGGGATCGCGGCGATGATCTGCGACGGCCGCGGCACGATGAAGCCGTTGATCACGCCCGCCGCAATCAGCGCTTCCAGCAGCGCAAGTGCGAGGAGAAGGCTCGCCACGCCGACCGCGGGCGGCCCGAAACGCGTATCGGCAAAAGCGCGTCTCACCGCTTGCTCTTCTCGTTTCGCGCCCGCGACTCGTCCTCGTGCATCCCGAGGCTCGCCTCTACGCGCAGGTCATGCCAGATCTCGGCAACATAGCGCCCGAAGGCGTCGCTGCTGATCACCTCCGAATCGCGGGGATGCGGAAGGTCGATTTTCACCACCCGCTTGAGCCGCCCCGGCCGGTAGGTCATCACCAGCACCCGGTCCGAGAGTTGCACTGCTTCGGTGATGTTGTGGGTAATGAGAAGCGTGGTCTGGCGCAGGTCCTGCTGGATCTGCAGCACCTTGTCGCCCAACAGCAGCCGGGTCTGCTCATCGAGCGCCGCAAAGGGTTCGTCCATGAGCAGGATGCGGGGCTCGGAGGCAAGGGTGCGCGCGATGGATACGCGTTGGCGCATGCCGCCGGAGAGCTCGCTCGGAAATCGGAGCTCGAATCCGTCCAGCCCCACCATGGCGATGAAATGGCGGGCGCGCATCTGACGCGCGCGCTTATCCATGCCGATGATCTCGAGCGGGAAGGCCACGTTCTCGATGACCGTGCGCCAGGGAAAAGTCGACTCTTCCTGGAACACCATCCCGATCGCCGGATGCGTGCCGGAAATCGTTTCGCCGCTCACCGTCACGCGGCCTTCGTAGCCGCCCATCAACCCGCCGATGATGTTGAACAACGTCGACTTACCGCATCCCGAGGGGCCGATCACCGAAAGAAATTCGCCGGGGGCGACACTCAACGAAAATCCATCGACCGCCGTGACCGTGCCTTCCGCGGTCTCGAATCGCTTGACGATATTTTCGACTTCGAGCGCGTGCTCTTCTCGACCGCCAGGCTGCGCCGAAGAACGCACGACGGTGGTGCGCGGGACAGTGGAGCTAGCCATGGCCCGCCTTACCGCGCGCCATCGCCGCGCTCATTGCCGGGGTGTATCCCGGCTGCACCCGCACATCGACGACGGCGACCCGGCCAGCGTCTACCGCCGCAATGGCGCGCTGGAAAGCGTGGGCAAGATCGACGGTTCGCTCCACCGGTCCGATCCCCAATGCGCCCTGTGCATCGCCCATCGCGGCGAGGTCGATGACGGGGTCGGTCATGCGCTGTCCGATCCACTTGTTGGCTACCGGGCGCTCGCGCATCCGCGCCACGCGCTCCTGGTGCATCTCGTCATTGAAAAAGGATTGGTTGTTGGCCACCACCACCAGCAACGCAATGCGATAGTGCGCCGCCGTCCAGAGTGCCGTGACACCCATCAGGAAATCACCATCGCCGCACACCGCGATCGGCAGCCGTCCCGATCCGCGAAGCGCAAGCGCCGCGCCCACCGCGATGCCCGGCCCCGCACCGATGCCACCGCCGCCGTCGGAGCCCAGGTAATCCAGTGGATGGTGAAATGGCCATGCAGCGCCGTTCCAGGACAGCGGCAGATGGACGAGCGATACCGCACGCGTGGCCACGGCATCGCGCAGCGCGTGCGCCAGCGCGTCGGTATCGAGCGGTCGATCCGCTGCAGCGGGTGTCGTTGCCCGCGACGTTGCGCTGTGGAAAGATACTTTCGCCGCGACGCGCTTGCCGATCGCATCGAGCAGCGGTGTCACCACGGCGTCAGGTTCCGCTGCAAGAAAGACATCGACCGGCGGCAGGCCCTGATGATCCATGCTCCAGCCATTATGCAGGGTGTGGTCGAGCGAGACCTGAATGATTCGGGCGCGAACCTCCCCTGCGAACGCGATCTGGAGCATGCCGGCCAAGTCGACCCAATCAAGGCTCAGCACGACATCGGCGTCATTGACCACTGCGGCGCCATCGGCGCTCATAAGCACACTGGGCGCCGCGGCGTGCAGCGGGTGATCGGTGGGAAAGGCCGCGCCCACCTTCAAATCGGTCAGCACCCGCGCCCCGAGCGCTTCGGCGAGACGTACCCGTGCGGCCCAGGCCGCTGGATCGCGCGACACCCGCCCCATCAAGATTACCGGTCGCCGGGCGGTGCGCAGCAACAAGGCGGCCGCCTCGATGCGATCTGGCGCCGGCATCACCGGCGCGTCGGGGCGGTGGCGTGCGACATCGAACGGCGGCAAGGGTGCTGCGAGCGGGGCTTCCTGCATTTCGGCATCGAGATTGATGTACACCGGAGCGCAGGGAGGGGTCTGCGCGAGCCACGCGGCGCGTACCAGCGCCTCGCGTGCCGCCTGGGGCGAGGCCGGCTGATCGTCCCACTTGACATAGGCGCGCACGATCGCACCCTGATCGCGTGCGGTATGGATCCAGTCGATCCATGGCCGCCGCTTGGCCGCATCGACCGGTCCGGTGGCGCCGATCACGACCACGGGCATGCGGTCGCACCAAGCATTGAAGATCGCCATGGTGGCATGAAAGAGACCGACGTTCGAATGCACGGCCACGGCCATCGGTCGCCCGGTGACTTTGGCGTATCCGTGCGCAATCGCCACCGCATGTTCCTCGTGCAGGCAGAGCAGCATCTGCGGCGCTTCGTTGCCCAGAAAATTGACAAGGCTGTCGTGCAGGCCGCGGTAGCTTGCGCCGGGATTGAGCGCGATGAACGGGATTGCGAGCTCGCGCAGCGTCGCGGCCACCACATCGCTGCCGTAGCGTGGCGGTCCGCTGCCGACGTCTTGCGGCGTTTCAGGCGTAATACCAGGGTGACCGTTGGCCATTGCAAGCAACGCCCGCGGGAGTCCGACCGACCCCCGCTATTGACGCGGAGGAATCTGGATCAGCTCGGTCAGCTGTTCCTTGGTCAAGGGTGTGGCCGTGAACTTGAGCGCCACTGCGTCCTGCACGATGGTATCGAGCCCGATCACGCGATCGGGGTCGATGGCTTCGCGCGGGAAAAAATCATCGCGCGTGCGCTTTGCCTTGGCCTCGGTGATGCCGACGAAATCGGCGTACAGCTTGAGCGCCGCGGGATCGTTGTACATCTGATCGATCGTTTCGCGATACGCCTTCATGAAGCGGTCGAGCACGGGCTTGCGCGACTGCAGGGTCTGGGTATTGGTGATGAGCAGGCGTACCGTCTGGCCCTTGAATGCCACTGCGTCATTGCCGGTCGCGACGATTCGAATCTGTCCCGAGTCCAGCTGATCGAGCCCGAACGGGGGCGCGGACCAGCCGACATCGATTTGCCCCGACATCACCTGGGTCAGCGTCGGTGCCGGTCCTCCGGTACCCACCGGCTTGGCCTTGAGGTTGTATTGCTTCATGAACGCAGTGACGATGCCGTGGGTGGACGAGCCGTTGGTCGAGTAAGCGATCGACTTGCCCTCGGTGTCCTTCAACGACTTGATCGGCGACTCCGACTTGGCATACCAGTACAGATCCCTCGCACCCGTTGTTTCCGCACCGATGACGCGTACCGGGGCACCTTTGGAATAGGCGGAAAGCGCGCCCATGATGCCGACCGCGACGCCGACATCAACGCTCCCGGAAATCACCGCCTGCTGGGTCTCTCCTCCTCCTTGCGTGTACAGGATCTCGAGCGTCAGGCCCTGCTTCTTGAAAATCCCCATCCGCTGCCCGACCTCGGACACCGAAGTATCCCAGTTGCCGCGCTGCCCCACCGCGAGCTTCAAGGTGTCCTGCGCGCCGGCAACGGGCGCGAGCGCCATTGCCCCCAGCGCGAGCAGCCCGACTCCCACCCATGAGAATCTTTTCATGTACTCCTCCAGGAATTGCGGGTCGTCCGAACAGACGACGATCCGCGTTTGATCTGGTCTCCGCGGCGTGGCGTTGATTTGCGCTCACTTGTCATTCCCGCGAACGCGGGAATCCATTTTCTCAGCTTCAAAATGGGCTCTCTTCCAAGGTCAATATGGATCTCGGCGTTCGCGGGGATGACGGTTAGTCACGCGGTGCGGCTGCGATTAGCAACGTGTTGACTCTTCTCGCTTACGCGGCGCGCTCGCCGGCAGTGGCCGGCTGCTGCCGTACGGCCAACGCTTCTTCGGCCACGTTGAGTGTGGACGACGCGACGAACAATGTGATCCGCACGCAGTCATGCATACCATGGGACGCTTGGAGGAAAACAATACCCACTTTGTCTCACGCTGTCGAGTTGACGGCTATTGGCGCCAACGGCGACACACGGTGTTTTCGTCGGCACCGCGCGAAGCAGCGTGGTCGAAAGGTTGGGCAAGGCTTATTCCTGCTATCCCACCAGTTTGCGGCGACGCGATAGCGGGTATTGCTCGGCGCGCGCAGCCGTCGCACACTGGAGCTGTCCAAGTGCCGCTGTCGGAGGTCATCATGCATTACCTGCAACGCAACCCTCTGCTCGATCCGATCGACGCACCCGAATCGGACCCCGCGGAAGATCCGATTCCCAATCCGCTGGAGGAGCCGGCAACACCGCATGAGCCCATTCGCGAGCCGGAGAAAAAACCCAATCCCACGGTGTGAGTGGACATGCGCCAATGCCGATCACGCATCGGCACCCGCACGCCGCAGATGTGGCTCCCACCACGCGCGGCTCACCCCCCGGCTGCGCGTAGGATCAAAGGCTGAATAGATTAAGACCCGCGGCGCCCACGGCCAGGAAACTGACACCGGTCGCCGTGAGCCCGAAGATCGTCCCTGCCGTGCCCGAGGTGGCCACCTGCCACGTGAGGCCGTCGGTACTGGTGAGAATGCGGCCGTTGACACCGACCGCGACAAATTGCGAGCCCGCGGCGACCGCATTGAGCGTGTCGGTGGTCGGAACCGCACTCACCACCCATGTGAGCGCGTCCACGCTGGTGGTGATGACACCCTGGTCACCTACGGCAACGAAGCGCCCCAGTCCGTAGGCCACGCCTCGCAGCGTAGCGCTCGTGCCCGCAGCGCGCGCGGTCCACGTTACCAAGTCGATGCTGCTGATGATGGTGCCGTTGTCACCCACGGCCACATAGATCGCGTTGCCCACACTGACACCGCGCAGAGTCGCCGTCGTGCCGGAGGCTCGTGCAGTCCACGCGATGCCGTCCGGGCTCGTAAGAATGGTGCCGACAGCACCGACCGCGATGAAGCCGGTACCCTGCGGGGCGACGCGATACAGGGTCTGGTTGCCAGCCACCACCGCGGC
>JANXZT010000482.1 GCA_025355395.1 Betaproteobacteria bacterium | reverse complement strand
CCCGTCGTCGGCGATCTCGACCGACTCGAAACCCTCGACCGTTTGCGCACCGCGCCGTTTGCCGTGCTGCACTTTGCGCCGCCGCCGAGCGACGGCCGCGACGATCCGCGCACGCGCAAGCTCATCGCGGCCTTGACGCGGGCGCGCAGCATACCACAGCGTTTTGTGTACATTTCGACCTCGGGCGTCTATGGCGATTGTGCCGGCGCGCGCATCGACGAGTGCCGGCCGCGGCGGGCGCAAACACCGCGTGCGCGGCGGCGAGTGGCCGCCGAGGATTGTCTGCGGCACTGGGCCGGCCGCTACCACGTCAGGCTCTCGATCCTGCGTGCGCCGGGCATCTACACCGCGACGCGCTTGCCGCTCGAGCGCATCCGGCAGGGCGCGCCGGTGCTCAGCGTCGCCGAGGATGTGTTCACCAATCACATCCACGCGGACGATCTTGCCCGCGCTACGGTCGCCGCCCTCTTCCGCGGTCTGCCCAATCGCGCCTACAACATCGCCGATGATGCGCAGATGAAGATGGGTACGTGGTTCGATGCAGTGGCCGACGCGTTCCATCTGCCGAGACCGCCGCGGGTAAGTTGGGAGGAAGCGGAGCAGCGCATCGCGCCGATGCTGCTGTCGTTCATGAGCGAATCGCGGCGTCTTTCCAACACGCGCATGAAGACCGAGTTGCGGGTGCGGCTCCGCTATCCCACGCCGCAGCGGTTGCTGCAGGAAGTGGCGCCGCGCGATCTGCGCAAGCAACTGGCCTTGCCGCTGTGAACGAGCGCGGACCGGAGACGCCGGGCTCGACCGCGGCCATCGACCGCGGCCGCTCGCTGCTGGTACGCGTCGGAGCACGGCTCGACGTCTACGAACGCCTGATCCGGCTCGACAAGCCGATCGGAACGTTGCTGCTGTTGTGGCCGACATTGTCCGCGCTCATGCTCGCCGCCGCGGGCCGTCCGACATTAAGCCAGCTGCTCGTGTTCAGCGTAGGAACGCTTCTGATGCGCTCTGCCGGATGCGCGATGAACGACTGGGCCGACCGCCACTTCGACCGACACGTGAAACGCACCGCGGACCGGCCGCTCCCGGCGGGCGCCATTCCCCCGTGGGAGGCGCTGGTGGTGGCGGCCGTTCTGGCCTTTTTCGCGTTTCTGCTGGTGCTCGCCACCAATCGCACGACCATCCTGCTGTCGTTGCCGGCGCTTGCGATCACGATCGTCTACCCGTTCACCAAGCGATTCCTGGCGGTGCCGCAGGCCTTCCTCGGGGTTGCCTTTTCATTCGGCATTCCGATGGCCTTCGCTGCTGTGCTGGACGACTCGGTTCCGTTGGCATGGTGGATGCTGCTCGTCAACCTCTTCTGGGTCATCGCCTACGATACCGAATACGCCATGGTAGACCGCGACGATGACCTGCGCCTCGGCATCAGGACCTCGGCCATCGCCTTCGGTCGCTACGACGTGCTGGCGGTCATGGTGTGCTACGCGATCTATCTCGCCGGCATGATATGGATCGGCAACGCGCGCCATCTCGGTGGCTACTACTACGCCGGACTGGCGATTGCGGGGTTCATTGCGCTCTGGCATTGGCGCATGATTCGCACCCGCTCGCGCGAAGGTTGTTTTCGCGCCTTCCTGCACAATCACTGGCTGGGCTTGGCAATCTTCGTGGGCATCGCCGCGGAATTCATGCTCGGGCGTCACGCGTGGCCCCGCCTCGCATGATGATTCCCCGGTTAGTCGCGCAGTGGTTCTGCGCCCTGTTGCTGCTCGCCATGGTCCGCTGGGTCCACGCCGAGGCGATCATCGAGCATGTTCGCTTCCCGAGCCTCGATCTCGAAGCGTCGACCGGCCAGCCGCTCATGTTGAATGGCCTTCTCTTTCGTCCGGTCGGCGATGCAGGCAAACGCGTGCCGGCGGTGGTGGCGTTGCATGGGTGTGGCGGCATGTACAGCGTGGTCAAGTCTCGTCGCGACGAGCTTTCGATTCGTCATCGAACCATGGCCGACCTCCTGGTCGCGGAAGGTTATGCGGTGCTTTTTCCCGATAGCTTGCGCAGTCGGGGGCGCGAGACGATCTGCAAGGAGCCCAACGCAGGACGCACGTTAACCCAGGCTCACCGGCGTCTCGATACCATGGGCGCGCTCGTTTATCTGCAAGGTCGCGCCGACATCACGCGCAATCGCATCGCCGTGCTGGGCTGGTCGCACGGGGGGAGCACGGTGCTCGCCACCATGAACGAGAAGGCCCGTGTGGTGCGCATCTTCCGGGACGGAGACGCCGGCGCGCCCTATTTCCGCAGCGCGATTGCCTTCTATCCCGGCTGCATCGATTCGCTCGGCGCAAAAGAAGGCTACGCGCCCGCTGCTCCGCTACTGCTGCTCGTGGGTGGGAGTGACGACTGGACATCGCCACGCCCGTGCATCGCGCTAGTCGATCGCCTCCAACGCGATCAGGAAACGGCGAGTATCGTGGTCTATCCCGATACCTATCACGGATTTGACGGGCCGGACTCGCAGCCGCGCGTGCGCCTCGATGTACCCAACGGCGTTCATCCGGGGAAAGGCGTTACCGTCGCGGTCAATCCGGCAGCGCGCGACGATGCTTACGTGCGGGTCAAGGCGCATTTTCGCGCGACGCTCACGGGCGACAAGCAGCCATGAACGACAATCACGAGTTCGCCGGCCAGGCGGTGGTCACCGGCGCGAGCGGGTGGCGCACGCCGTTATGCGCCGACGAAGCTCGATGCTGCCGCCTGGCACGCGGCGATGGATGCCAAGTACTTCACCTACATCCATGCGATGGATGCATTGCTGCGAGCGATGGCGGCGCGCGGGAATGGATGGTGGCGCCAACGTGGTGATTCGATTGCGCCGTCATCCCGGCGAAGGTGACAACGCTTCCAACGTCATCCCTGCGAACATAGGGATCCATTTTTGCTGTTGCATAGGACCCATTCTGACCTGAAAAAAATGGATTCCCGCGTTCGCGGGAATGACGGAGGTTTGTCATGTTCGCGGTTAGGGCTCGCGGCCAGGCTTGTCATGCTTGGCACACCCTCAACAGGCGCGCAGCCAGGCTTGTCATGCTTGGCACGCCCTCAACAGGCGCGCGGCCAGGCTTGTCCTGCTTGGCACACCCTCAACACGCGCGCAGCATTGGGCGGCGGTGTCAACGCGGTGCGCTCTCGCGCACGAACCACGAGCACAACGCGCCGAGCGTTGCCGCCGCAGCAAGCAATGCAATCGCCTGGTCCCACGCGTGCGCAACATCGCCGTAGGCGCGCCCCCGATCGAGCACCCATCCCACCAGCGGTTGCAGGATGCCGGTGCCGAGAAAGATGCCGACGTTGACCACACTCGTCGCAATCCCCGAATGCTCGATGCGGTTGACTTCCTTGGCGATGGTCCAGGTCAGGACAAATCCTGGAATGACCAGGCCCATGAGGAAGAACCATGACAATGTGGCCGCCACCGGCCACGGCGCGTGCAGCAGCCAGGGCAGCCATGAAAGTGCGTAGAGCAGGGTGTAGCCGCGCATGACGTCGCGCCGGTTGCGCAGCCGGTCGGAAAGGAGACCAATCACGATCGAACCGATGGCAACACCCAGGAGCAGCGCGCTCGCATGCTGCGCGGCAACGACGCGGGACATCGCGTAGCGCTCCTGCAGGAACGGCACGGCCCATAATCCAGCGAACGCCAAATAGCTGCCCCCCACCCCGATGTTCGCGAAAAATCCCGGCCAGGTGGCGCGATTGCGAAGGACTTGCTGCAGCGCAGTCCGCCAGTGCACGGTGGAGACATCGGGTGCAGGCACGCGCTGCACCGGCGCAAAGCCCAAATCCTGTGGCCGGTCGCGCACCTTGAGCCAGCTGGCAAGAGCGAGGCCTATCGAAAGCAATCCCAGTCCGACGAAGACCTCGCGCCATGATGTTTGTGTCACCACCCACGCGAGTGGGGCGCCGGCAATAACCGCTCCAATATTTCCGGCGAATATCGTGAAGCCATTCAATGTTGCGAAGCGCTCGGCAGGAAACCAGACCGCACTGATCTTGAGAATCGCGATGAACGCGACCGAAACCCCGATGCCCACCAGCGTGCGTCCCGCGGCGGCCATTTCCCAGCTCCCGGCAAGAGCGAACACGAATGAGCCGAGGCCCGCCACCAGCGATCCGGCGCAGAGAATTCGCCGTGGCCCCATGGTGTCGGCAAGCACGCCTACCGGAATTTGCAGGACCGTATAGACGTAGAAGTACGTCGCGGCGAGCGTGCCCAGCACCGTGCTGTTGATTGCGAAGGCCCGAGTCAGCTCAATGGCAATGGCCGCCGGAGCGGTGCGATGAAAGAACGACAACACATAGCTTGCAAGCACGATGCCGAAAACGATGCGGCGTGCGGCGACGAACCGGGTGTCGGCGTGCGCGGTAGTGGAAGCCATGCGGCATTGTAGGTCCTCACGGTTCGGTACAAAGCGGTACGCTGCCTTCATTGTCCCGATGCGAATTACATGAGGCGAAGCCGCATGACATGGCGCGGCGTACCCGGCGCGCCCAGTGCACGTACAATGCCTGTCGGCCGCATGGTCTGGCGCTTCAGGAGACGCACTTGGACGATTCGACGCATGATGCACAGCGCCGGCGCTTGCTGGTGAACGTTGGCATGATGGGCATGGGCGGCGTGCTCGCGAGCTCGTCCGGCGCCAGCGATGCGGCATCCGGTTCATCGTCCGACGCAACCGATCCGCTGATCGCCCAGGAATACTGGGCCGACAAGAACGGCGTCCGCCTGTGGGTGTATCGCAAATCTTCCCAGCGTGCGGGTACGGTGCGACACACCGTGCTGTTCCTGGTCCATGGCAGCTCGTATTCCGGCAAGACGATGTTCGACCTGAGTGTGCCGGGTC
>JANXZT010000394.1 GCA_025355395.1 Betaproteobacteria bacterium | reverse complement strand
GAAGGCTGCCGAAATATCTAGCGGTCAAAGTCTAGCCGGATTCTGCCCAATCGGTCTTCGCTCCTCTCCCCTATTGGCTCCCAATAACGTCGCATTCAAGGGCTTTTTGAATGGGGCGTTCCACTGGCTGCAACTCACCGTTGATAAACGACAAGCTTCGATCGGCAACGCTCATTCGCGCGGGACGCGTAACATACGCATTTTCACGACAAACATGGTGCTACGCACGCGTCAGCCTCGCGCGAACAGCAAGGCGCGCCATCTTCCCGGCTGGATAGGTGCCGTTACGCCGACCCCAAAGTAGACGGCACCATCACGGCGTCCAAGCCGCACGCGAGCTCCATTTTCTGACTGGCCGCAACGCATGAATATCCGGTATCCGGGCATGGCCTCGCGGGCGCTGAGAGGGCTCGATCGCGCGCTCCGATGGATCGTCGCGGCCAGTTCCATCGTAGTCCTGCCACTATCCCTGCTGCTTTTTCTGCAATGGCCGCTGCGCGATGTTGTGCAGGCATACTCCCGCGAGGCCAACGACCTTGCGCAAGTGCTATTCGCCGTTTACGTCAGCATTGGCGTCACGGCGGCGACGCGGCACCACGCGCACCTTGCGGCGGATGCCGTGGCACGCGGCTATTCCAATCGCCTGCGTCGTACGCTTGATACCGTTGCGGCGCTGACAGTCGTGGCCCCCTGGACGCTGTTTGTAATTTACGCGGCATGGCCCAGCATTGCGCAATCGGCGCTTCAGCTTGAGCGCTTTCCCGACACCTACAACCCCGGCTACTTCCTGCTGAGGATTGCGGTCCTCTTGTTGGCGCTTATGGCGCTGCTCCAGGCCATCGTCGACGTGTTCCACCGCGATGGCAGGGCCACGTTATGACCACTGGGCTCTGGATGCTGGGTGCACTTGCGCTGACGCTCATCCTGACCGGCCTGCCAGCCTGGGTCGCGCTTCTCGGTGTTGCGCTGGTCTTCGCAACGGGTGGTGTTGTCGCCGGGGCGTTTCCGCTGGCCCTGCTGACCGCGATCCCGGGTCGGCTGCTCGGCCTGATGGAGAACGACCTGTTGCAGGCGCTGCCGCTTTATGTGCTGATGGGAGCGCTGCTCAATCATCTTCCGCTCGCGCGGGCGCTGTTCCGCACCGGCAGTCGTGGCCTCGACGCGACCGGCGCGGGTGCATCGTTGGCCGGATTGGGACTCGGCGTCCTGCTCGCGCCGATGAATGGATCGGTCGGCGCGAGTGTCGCGACCCTGGCCCGGACGGTGCTGCCGCGCCTCCGAGAAGCGGGGCTGTCAACCGAGCACAGCGCCGCGCTAGTGTGCGTCACCAGCACGCTCGGCGTCGTTGTCCCGCCGTCGCTGGTGCTGATTCTCCTCTCCGACACGATGATGCGCGCACACACGGAAGCGGTCAATGCCACCGGAGCTGTGGTGCGAATTATCAATACGCAGGATCTGTTCGTCGGGGCGCTGGCGCCGGCGGCAGCGCTGTTGGCGCTCTACATCGCCATCGCCTGGCAAACGTCGCGGCGAGCCTCGCGGCAGGTCATGCCGGCGTCGCCATCGGGATGCGAACATATTACCGCCATCGTCACCGGTCTTCTGGTCCTTGCATTGCTCAGCGCGGTGACGCTCGGCTACCTCTACGCAGTCGAGGCCGCGGCCGCCGGCGGCGTAGCGCTGCTGCTCTATGGCATTCTCAGCCGCGCGCTGGTGCGCAAAGTTCTGGATGAGGTTCTGCGCGACACGATGACCGTCAGCGGCGCACTGTTCGCACTGCTCGTCGGCGCCACAGTGTTCACCTCAGTGCTGCGCGACTTCGGCACCGACCGCTGGATCGCCGGCGCATTGGAACAGCTGCCCGGAGGCGCACCGGTTACGCTGGCCGTGGCGTTGGGCTGCCTCGCGTTGTGCGCGCTCGTGCTCGACGCGTTCGAGATAATCTTCGTCATTATTCCAGTGCTGATGCCGCCTGTACTGATGAAGGTGGGCGACGCAACGTGGGTGGCAGTGCTGGCGCTCATGATCCTGCAGGTCAGCTTCATGGCGCCACCGTTCGGCTACGCGGTGCTGATGGTGCGCAATGCGGCCCGGGAAACGATTCCGCTACGCGGGCTCGCACGCAGCCTTGCGCCATACTTGTTGGCACAAATAATTGTACTCGCCGCAATACTGGCATGGCCCGCACTGGTTTGGCATCGCGACACATCCGGCGCGCCGGCCGGT
>JANXZT010000363.1 GCA_025355395.1 Betaproteobacteria bacterium | reverse complement strand
CGAGCTCGACCGCGTCGCGACCTTCCAGCAGGGAGGCCACTTCGTCGACGCGGCGCACGCAATCGCGGATATGTCCCAGATTGTGGAAATGCCGGTCCGGCGCACCCAGCAGGCGGCACAACCCGGCATACACCGTGGCGGGGTCTGCAGAGCGTGGCGAGCTGACGCAACGCCGCCACAATGCATCGAAACGTCGCGCCTCGATGGCCAGCTTCACCGGAGCCCGGCCCTTCCTGCCCGAGCTGACCGTGTGACCAGCGGGAGCGTCACTTGGCATGACCGTGGCCGGATGCGGCTTGGGCCTTCTGCAATTGCTGCTTGAGGGTTGCAATCTCCCGCGAGGCAGTCGCAAGGCGCACGCTCAACTGGCGCATGACATGCAGGGCACGATCCGGGTTTTGGCCGAGGAGCCGCAAGAAAACATCGCCCGAGATGCGCAACGCCCTGACTGGAGCTTTGGCGCGAACCGTGGCGGAGCGGGGCGCATCGGTGACCACGCCCATTTCACCCATCAGTGCATTTCGTCCCTGCACGGCAATCAGGAATTCGCCCTCGCTGGTCTCGCCCAGGACCTCGACTTCGCCTTCGAGAATCACGTACGCACAGTCGGCCGGCTCCCCCATCCGCATCAGGTTCTCGCCTGGGCCGAACTGGACGACGCGGCTGGTGAACGCAAGGAGCTTCAATTCGGCAGGGCTCAACCCGCTGAACATCGGCACTTTGCGCAGCATCTCCGCTTCTTGAAAGAGATCCACTCGGAGCCTCCGTGACCGGGCAGAAAAGGGGGTGATTCCGGTTCTTGTGCTTACACCACGCGACGGGATGCGCTCGCGGGCCATGGCCCATCGTTTCCAACGCGGCCGGTTGCCTAAGAGACGGGCATCGTGCCAATGTCGTGAACGCATCGCCAATCGGCAACAGAATACGGCATCGCCGGACGTGAGGAAAGGCGGTGCCGAAACCCGTGTGGAAGGGGAACGCAGTGACATCGGAAAAAGACGAGTTCTACCGCGACATTCTCGAAGGCATGGCCATCTACACCGGCAGTGCCTTCCAGCGCGATGTGCTGGCGGCCATCTCGCGCCATGACGAGCCTGGCATCGGCGTCGCGCTCAACAAGAACCAGATCGCCAGCAAGATGTGGCTCGCCGACGCGTTGCTCGCGGTGGTTGGCCCCGACCCGGGGAGAGTGCTCATCCTCGGCGGCTGGATGGGGGTGCTGGGGGCGGTGCTGCTGCACGATCCACGCTTCATGATCGATCAAGTCGTGAGCATCGACATCGACCCGCGCTGCGCCACAATTGCGGAGGCCATGAACGCCACGCACGTTCGGGAGGGTCGGTTTGCGGCGCGGACCGCCGACATGCTGGAAATGGATTACGGCGGAAAGCCGGCCACGGCGTCCGGAACCGATACGTTCGATCTCGTCATCAACACGAGTTGCGAGCACCTGGTTGAATTCGACCGGTGGTGGCAGCGCATCCCCGACGGGCAATTGCTGGTGCTGCAATCCAACGATTATTACGCCGTCGCCGAGCACGTCAATTGCGTTCCAAATCTCGATGCGTTTCGGTCACAAGCGCCAATGCGCGAGGTGTTGTTTGCCGGCGAGCGCAAGATGCGGCGCTACGTTCGGTTCATGCTGATCGGACGGAAATGACCGGCGGTTCCGGGTCCCCGGCGGGCGCGAATGCCGTTCGCGCATCGAGCCAGGTGACTGCATCGTGGGCCCGGGTGCGCGCCATGAGCTGTGCCAGGAACTCCCACGCCGCGTCATCGAGATCGAGATGATGGGTAAGGATGCCGCTCGGCTCGAGCGGATCGGCGCTTCGTTCCCGGCGTGCCTTCAAATGGCCCACCAGTCGGTCGATCGCGCGATCCGACCCAATGAAGGCGCGATCCCGCCGCCATGCGATCAGATCGACGTGGGTATTGCATTGTGCAAGACCGGGAGCCGCCCACGCCGCAGAGCGGGGACCGAACGTCGATACGCCGTGGAATCCGGCCTCCGCCAGCCGCGCCATGATTTCCGGATTGATCCGATTCCACGGCGGGACGAGCACGTTGATAAAGCGCCCGCCGAATGCTTGCGCCAGACGGCAGCGGCCCTGCATCAGCTCGGAAATCGTGATATCCGCCGGACGGCGGGCGCTGAGCTCGCAGCTTTTCCCATCCGGCGGCGCGTGATTGCGATGGGCGTAGCCATGCTGCAGGACGCTCGCAATTCCGAATTCCAGGACTGCGTCCACCACGCTGGACTCGAGCGCCGCAGGGATGGTGGCCAGCGCGACGGGAACATCGTTGGCGCGTGCAATTCCGAACAGCCGCCGCAGCGCCGGTGAATCGCGGCACGCGTCGTCGTCGCGGCACCATAACGTTGCCCGTTGCCCGCTCGCGCGCCAGGCGTCGAGCTCGCAATCGAGGCGTTGCCATGCGCGCATGTCATGCGCTCCTTTGCCTGCCTGCGCCCGCGTCGATCATGCCGGCGATGATCGCGGCCGAACCTGCGGCGCCGTCGCTGTCGAAATCCCATCGCCCCCAATGCTCGCGTGATCCGGCTTCGTCCACTGCACTCGCCAGCACGGAGGGCGAAAGCGTCCTGTCGTCGACCACCACCGCCAGCCCGAAGTCAAGGAGGCGCGCTCCCCGCGCGCGCTGCTCGGTTTCGCCGTTGCCGGTGAAGGGAACCACCACCGGGCGCGCGCCGCTCGTCACCACGTCGAGCACGGTGTTGTATCCGGCCTGCGATACCGAGATGAATGCGTGGCGCAAAAGCGACGCGAAGTCCACGCGCGCCCGCTCCACGATCGCACCCTGGCCCGCTTGGCGCAGAAGCCGCGCAACGCCCGCATCCGGAATGTTCGGCCCGGCGAGCACCCGCCATTGCAAATGGCCGAAGCGCGATTGCCGCTGTGCCGCGAGTGCGGCCGCCAGGAGCTCGATGCCGACGGCGCCGCCGCCGGCGGATACCACGACTTCGCGCCGCGCACTGTCATTGTTGGGGGGCGGTGGATCGCCGCCCGAAAGCACGAATCCGGTGTAATGAAACGGCAGGCCCAGCTCAGGGGCGAGGGGAAACGTATCGTCGAAACGCGCGAACCGCGGGTCGCCGTGTACGAGCACGCCGTCGAACCAGCGCTTCGCCCATTCCAGCATTTCACGCTCACGCTCCGGCTTCACCTGGATCTGGAGGATGTCGCGCACGGAGGCCATCACGAGCGGTCGCATATCCTGCGCATCGATGTGCTCGAGGAGCGGCACCAACTCGAAGCGCAGCGCCCGCCGGCCAAAGGGAAACGTCTCGAATATGACCGCCGCCGGGGCTGCGTGGTCGTACGCGGCGAGCAACAAATCGCGTCGCGTTTCCCGATAGGCCTCGTCGATTGGCAACCCTTTCGCATCGCGCAACGGCATGAAGCTCGCATCGGCGACGCGGATAGGCGGCAATTGCACCGTGTGCACGCCGCGCGGCATGCGACCGCCGATGGGCATGCCACCGGTCACGAGATGGACTTCAAAGCCGGTGTCGGCAAGCGCCTCGGCGATGAGCCGGGCGCGCATGAGGTGGCCGATGCCCAGCAGATGCTGGACATAGATCATGACGGCGGGCATGTCGGTGTGGTGTTGCGCCTGGGGTGGATAGGAACGCCGGCCGGCGCGACGGGCAGGCCATCCGTTCCGCCGCTGTTCAGCGACGGGCGGCCTGCGCTTTGGCAACCACTGGTTGACCGACGTGACCTTCCACGAGCTCGGTGATCATTTGCAGGCCGTCGAGCATCTCCCCGGCCCCATGTGCCGAGGGAGGATGCTGCCGGTGCAAGTTGCGCAACGCGGCCGCCATCGTGGCGGGATCATGGACGCCCTCCGGATCGAGGGAGCGGACCAGCCCCAGTTCTGCCGCGCGATTGGCACGCATGACTTGCTCGCGCCGTGGCACCACCCGCGGAATCAGGATCGCGCGCTTGTCCAGGGAGAGAATTTCGCAGAAGGTGTTGTAGCCCGCCATCGCCACTACCCCGACCGCGCGCTCCATCAGGAGTTCGATGTGGGTGTCGAAGGTGACCACATCGATGCGGCCGAGGCGCTCGGCGCGCTCGCGGAACTGGCGCTGCAGCGCCGGCGCCATGAAGGGTCCGAGCACCAATACGGCCGCCAGCGGGATGCCCGGGTCATGCTCATACGCGCGCAGCACCCAATCGACCACTGCCATTCCGTCGTCGCCGCCGCCGACGGTTACCAGCACATAAGGCTGTCCACCGACCGGGGCGGCGGCTTCGGTCAGATGCGGCACCGCGCGCCGCAGATAGCCGGTGTAGACCATCTTGGCGCGCACCGGAGCCGGACAGGCCACGCCTTCGAGCGGATCGGCAAAGCCATCGAGACCGTACACCCAGATCTCGTCGTAGAGGTGCTCCAGCGCGGGGAGCACCTTCTTGCGCTTCCACTCGCGCATCAGCAATCGGGGTTCGTCCATGATGTCGCGCAGGCCCAGCACCAGCGTGGTTCCCTTCGCCTTGAGCATCTGCAGCGTGGCCGCGACTTCGCCTCTGAGGCCGAGCGGCTCCTTGTCGACAAGGAAAAGATCCGGCCGGAAGCTCTCTGCCGTTTGCCGTATGATCGCCGCGCGCATCTCCATCGTCTGATCGAGCTCGATATGGAGGCCAAGCGACTGGTACTCACCGTTGGTCAGTTTGATGACCCCGGGAATCCGGACGAAGTCGACGCGGGGGCGGAAATCGAAGCTGCCGATGATCGGCGAGCCGGATAGGATGAGGACCGATACCCCCTTGAACCGATCGACGATGGCATGGGCGATGGCACGGCAGCGGCGCAGGTGGCCGAGCCCGAAGCTGTCGTGGCTGTAGATCAGGATGCGTGCGTTGTCGAGTCTTTCCATCGCGCTCCCTGTCCTTCCCTGGCGGAAACTACCGCCCTTGCCCGAAATGCCGGAAGCGTCGCCCCAAGGCCGCCGCTGGTCCGCACTGCCGGGGCATTATCCACAAATTAGGGGACAGACCACGATTTTTCGAAGGATTGTGGGCCGTCCCGCTTTTACAGCCGCGGGCGGCCGACTTTGCCGCGGTGGGCGCGCCGACCCAATGCGGCCTCGATCTCGAGCTGAAAGCGCGTATTTCCGAGCGCGACGTTACCGTTGGTGGCGTCGCGAATCGCGGTGACTACCGCCGGGTCCAGCAAGCCTTCGAAGAGCACGCGGTAGGCCCTCTGCCGCGCCGACGCGCAATCTCCCAACCGGCGATACTCGTCGTGCGCGACGATCAGGGCGCTGGCCTGGCCTTCGGCGTTTGCGCGATAGGTCGACCACCGGTACTCCCGGGGATGCGTCACCATTCCGGCGCGGACCGGATTCAATTCGATGTAGCGATAGCAGGCCAGCACGTACGCTTCGGATTGCGCGAGGCACGACTTGAAGCGTCCTTCCCACAAGGTGCCGCTGCGCCGATAGGTCCGGTTTATGTGCTGCACGTACCGCTGCCCCAGGTGTTTCATCAGCAGCGACACGCCGTCGGCGGCATCGGGCGTCAGCAGAAGGTGCACGTGGTTGGTCATCAGCACGTACGCGTGCACCCGGCATCCGAACTGCAGGGCTAGATCGCCGAGATCGCGCAAGTAGCGCGCGTAATCGTCGGCAGTGAAGAAGCAGGCGCAACGGTTGTTGCCGCGCTGGATCAGGTGCAGCGGCACACCCGCCAGACGCAGTCGTGCACGGCGAGGCATAGTCGGTCGCGGGCGGCGGTCACGTTTTCGGAAACGCCATCGTCGCCCGTGTCGCGCCGCGCGTCGATCGGCCGCTTGGCCAAGCCCGCGCGGCGAAAAACGTGATCTATCCCCTCTTTCAAGGCTTGCCTCAATTGCAATCATTGCAATCATTGCATACAATGCAATCATTGATTGCAAATTAAATTAGGATCTCGATGCCCAGTATCACGATCCGGAAGCTCGACGAGCACACGAAGGCGCGACTACGCCTGCGCGCCGCGCATCACAAGCGTTCGATGGAGGACGAAGCGCGCCACATCCTGCGCGCTGCTCTTACCGAGGAAGAAGCGGCGCCGCGTAATCTTGCTGAGGCAATCCGCAAGCGGTTTCGGCCGCTGGGCGGTATCGACCTTCGCTTGCCTCCACGCGAGCCCATGCGCGAGCCGCCCCAGCCGGGCAAATGATCGTCCTCGATACCAACGTTCTCTCGGAGTTGATGAAGGCAACGCCTGACGAGATCGTGGTGCGATGGGTCGCCGGTCAACCGGCAAGTGCCCTCTACACGACGAGTATTAGTGAAGCCGAGGTGTTCCACGGGATCATGCTGTTGGCCCCGGGTAAGCGGCGGGACGCGTTTGAGGCCGCAGCCGGAGCGATGTTCGCGGAGGATTTTGACGGCCGCATCCTTTCCTTTGAGAGCGCTGCTGCACACTCCTACGCCCGTATCGCTGCACAACGCCGTCGTTCCGGGCGTCCCATTTCTCACTTTGACGCGCAGATCGCCGCGATAGCCGATTCCACGAGCGCATCGATCGCAACTCGCAACGTGACAGATTTCCATGGTTACGGAGCCAAAGTGATCAATCCATGGCAAACGTGAATTCGGTACAGACCACTTTTGTATCGGTACGCGACTGGGTTACGAGTCAGCAGCTCATGCCAAGACCACGCTTGCCTCTCGACCGGTTGGCCGGGCTTCCTCGAACCAGTGTGGCCCCGCCTCCATCGCCCGGCAACGAAAAGCCCGGTCGGGGCCGGGCTTTTCGCATCGACTCACCAGGAATAATCGTGGTCTGTCCCCGGTCACGGTAATGTCCGTTCGCACACTGCGACTCGCGTCCGGACTCGTGCTCGTCCTGTACGTGACGGTGCATCTTCTCAACCATTCGCTGGGCGTGATTACCGTCGATGCCCAGGAGGCGGTGCGCAAGGTGCTCTCGCCGATCTGGCGCAGTGTGCCGGGGACCCTGCTGCTCTATACGGCGCTACTGGTGCATCCGGTCCTCGGCCTGTACGCATTGTGGCGGCGTGAAACGCTGCGCATGCCCTCGTGGGAGCTTGCCCAGTTGGCGCTTGGGCTCGCCATCCCCCTGCTGCTGATTCCGCATGTTTTTTCGACTCGGGTATCAGCGTCGATGCTCGGCACCGATACCACGTACGCTCTGGTCGTCGAGGCCCTGTCGTCGAAGCCGGAAAATATCGTGCGGCAGACGTTCCTGGTCGTGATTGTCTGGGCTCACCTGATGGTGGGATTGCATTTTTGGCTACGCGTAAAGGCCAACTACCGGCGCTGGCTCGTGGTGGCCTATCCGTTTGCCGTCATGGTGCCGCTGCTTGCGCTGCTGGGGTTCTGGGGCGCAAGCGTGGAGTTACGCTCCTCTGCTGCCGCTGCCGGGCGCGCGGGGGTGCCGGCGGCCTACGGTTCCGGTTATGACGCGGTCACCCCTGGCATCTACGACGCCGCTGGCTACGGCACGGCCCGCCCGGATCCGGCGCGACACACGCTGCTGGAAACGCGAAAAGATGCCGCATCGGTCACGGTGATTGCATTGCTGGCGCTCGTCCTGTTGGCCCGGATGGCACGGCGCTTCTTGCGTGCCCGCCGCGGCGTTTACCGGATCTTTCATTCCAATGGGCGGTCGCTCACCGCGCCGATCGGGCAATCGCTGCTGGAAGCATTGCGCGAGGCCGGCATTCCGCACGCGTCGGTATGCGGTGGGCGGGCGCGCTGTACCACCTGCCGGGTGCGGGTGGGAGCAAGTCTCATCATGCTTCCACCGCCAGGTCCTGCCGAAGTTCATGCGCTCGAACGCATCGGCGCTGCGCCGGATGTTCGCCTTGCATGCCAATTGCGCCCGCAACGGGATGTGCATATCACGCCCCTGCTCCCCGCAGGCGCCGGGGCGGCGCAAGCCGGCGCCGGAGGAATTCCCGGCCGCGAGCGGGTCGTGGTGGTGATGTTCGTCGATCTGCGCGAATCGAGCCGGCTCGGCGAAGAGCGGCTTCCGTACGATGTCTTTTTTATCCTGAATCGTTTTTTTGCCGAGATGGCCGACGCGCTGCGCGAGACGAGGGGCTATTACTCGACATTCAATGGCGATGGATTCATGGCGCTCTACGGGATCTCGACCGATGTCGCGCAAGGTTGCCGCGATGCCATGCGCGGCGCGATCGCGGTTTCGGGCCGGCTTGCGCAAATCAACGCCGCGCTCGCGTCCGAGCTGCGCCATCCGTTGCGCGCGGGGATCAGCATCCATGCCGGCGAGGCCATCGTCGGCACCATGGGCCCGCCGGCCACTCCCATTCTTTCGGCGTTGGGCGATACCGTGAACGTGGCGGCACGGCTGGAGGCCGAGACCAAGCTCCATCGCTGCGCACTGGTCGTCTCCGCGGCGTGCGCGCTAGCTGCCGACATGGATTTCTCCGGTTTTCCGGAACACGTCGCAACCGTACGCGGACGCGAGCAGCCGGTTGGCTACTACGCCATCGAAGACACCGCAGCACTCGTTCCATTGCTGCGGCTCGCGGAAGAGCGCCTCCGTGGCGGTGACGGCGGGGTGGCCGGCGCGACAACAGCGGAAACTCGACCTGGCCTCGAGGCTCCCGTCGCCGAAACAGGGAAGGCGGAGCGCTAATGATCCGCGACGGACACTATCGGCAGAAGTTGCCATTCCGGGCACGTGGGCATGCCATGCTTCTCGAGCGGATAGGCGGCGTCTTTGACGACATCGAGCAACGGCTGGAAACGCAGGATGTGGTCAGCGTGCTGGAGTTGGGATGCGGGTACGGCACGGTCCTGCTCGAGCTCAGGCAGCGCTATGGTGGGTGCGTGGTGCTCCACGGCATCAACCGGCGGCGCGAGGACGGCGACACGGACATCCTGTTGCGTAACGGCGTCGAGCGCGGATTGATCGCCTTCGACGCATCACCCAACGAATGCTTACCCGCGATCACCTACCTCGATGTCGCCGATGGGCTGCCCTTTGCTGACGGCACGTTCGACCTGGTCTACAGCCAGGTGGCATGGCTCTATTTTTCCAACAAGGTAGGCGTGCTGCGCGAAGTCAATCGCGTCCTGTGCCATGCAGGACTTGCCAAGATCGACGCCGACGAATTGCACCCCGGCGTGCCACCGGAATATCAACGCCTGGTGGAAATCTGGGATGACGGTCGGCTGATGCCTTTTGGCGACTACCTCGCGCGGTTCGGCATGTCGTTCGCGGCCGCCACGCAGGGCGAGTATCTGCGCTTCGGAAAATCCGCAGGTTTCGGCGACGATCTGGAGCTCATTTCAGAGGTCGATCTCAGCCGGCTCCACCACCACTGGGATGGCATCAAGTGCGTCTATCGGCTGACCCGATGACGCGACGGCGGCCAACAACGGTGCAAGTTGAACTTGCCGTGGCGCGAGCGTAGGCTCACGGCTTCGTCCCGGCTTTGACCGGACGATTCGACGGGGTATGCACGAGATGCAGTCCGCAGAACGAATGCTTGCGGTGGTGTTCGCCGACATCAGCGGCAGCACAGCGTTGTATGAAGCGCTCGGCGACAATGAAGCGCACCGAGTGGTCGAAGGCTGCCTGCAAACCCTGCGCAACGTAGTCGCGGAATTCGAAGGGCGCGTCGTGAAAGCCATTGGCGACGAGTTGCTTTGCATCTTCAACGACGCGCCGGCCGCGATCGGAGTTGCGAGCGAGATGCAATTACGGCTGGACGCGCAGCGTCGCGCCGACAGCTCGGTACCGTGGATTCGTGTGGGCATCAGTCACGGGCCGGTGCTCGAGGATGCCGGCGACGTGTTCGGCGACACGGTCAATCTTGCCGCGCGGGTGGCCGCCCTCGCGATCCAGGCACAGGTGCTCACTACCCGGCAGACGGTCGACGCACTCCCGCCGCTGCTGCGCGCCGCCTGTCGCCCGCTCTACGCCATCGACGTCAAGGGGATCGCTGGCAAGGTCTCGATCTACGACGTCGTCTGGAAGCTCGACGCGGACCTGACCCTCGTGAGCGGGAGCCGGCGCGACGCAGCGCCCACGCCTTCGCTCGCGCTTCGCCTGAGCTATCGCGGGCAGGATGTGTCGATAGGCTCGGAGCACCGGGATCTGCGCGTCGGCCGCGATCCACAGAACGATCTTGTCGTGACCGCGCGAGCCGCGTCACGCCGCCACGCGCGCGTTCGCTTGTACGAAGGCAACTTCGTGCTGATCGACGAATCGGCCAACGGAACCTACGTGCGCTTCGATGCGCAACCCGAGCTGCATCTGCGGCGGGAGGAAACCGTGCTGGTCGGTCACGGACTGATCGGCCTTGGCGAAAGCACCAGCGCGGAGGGCGTCGAGCCTGTAACTTTCGCAGTGCAATGATGGACACCGACGCTTGGCGCCAGCCGCCTCGTCAGAGGCGTCGCGCGGCAGTCCAATTAGGGAATCACTTCGTCACGCTTCTCCAGCACCTTCAACTGGACCACGCGCTTTTCACCGAGAAGATCCGAATCGGCGGCTTCGATGGCACGCAGCAACTCATTGGCTTCGAGCAAGCGCGGCGTGCTGACGTAGCTTGCTCCTGCCGCGTAAAGCGCTTCGGCATCGGAAAGCTTTTCGGCGTGGACGATGATTTGCGCGTTCGGGCTCAATTCCTGGAGCTGCCGCAATAGCTTGCGGTTGTTTGCGCCTCGCAGCACCATGTCGGGCAGCGAGCAGATGATGATCTCGGCTTGCGCAAGACCGGCATGAACGAGGGTGTCGCGTTGGCTGATGTCGCCGTAAATCACCCGTATGCCGCGTTGTCGCAGCCTTTCGATGACCATGGGATTGAAATCGACCACGCGCAGCTCCGGCAGCAGACCCGGCTGCTGTCGTCGAATCTCCTCCAGCAGGGAACTGGCAGTCCACGAGAAACCGAGCAGAAAGATGCGTCCGGATTTCTCGCTCGCCGCGGTGTCGTGCACGACCGCCGGCAGGTCGGCGAAACCCAGTTTGGTGAGCCACGGCGAGACCTTGCGCAGAATCAGGCCGCTTTTCACCACCACGTAGGTGGTATCGACCGCCAGAAAGGCAAAGGCAAAGGCCACCACGCTCATCGATTTGTCGGAGACATCGCCAGCCGCCTTGCCGAGCGCCAGCAACACGAGCGAAAGCTCGCTGATCTGGCACAGATTCACCGCCGGCAGGAAACTGACGCGATGACCGAGGTGCTGAGCGTGCAATACCGGAAACACGGTGACCAACCGGCTGACGATCACAAACATACTCACCACCAAGGTCCAGAGGGCGAAATTCCAGGTCGGCATGGGAATGGTCATGCCCAGCCCCACGAAAAACAACGTGACGAAAAAGTCCCGAAGGCTGGTGACCTTGGCGATAACGTCAAGGGTGTAGGGAAAGGTGGAAACCATGACCCCGGCGATGAGGGCGCCCATTTCCGGTGACAGGTCGAGATACCGGGCGAAGCCGGCCAGCGCAAAGCACCACGCCAACGCGCCCACCAGCACGAGCTCCGGCTGGCGCGCGACAAACCGGAAAATCGGCGGGAGCAGGAAGCGGCTGACGGCATAAGCTACTCCACCCAGCAACAGCACTTTCAACCCGGCGATGACGAATACGCCAACCGCGGGATGCTTGAGATCCGGCTGAAGCGCCAGGAAAACAATGACAAACAGATCCTGCAACACCAGCACGCCAAGCGTCACCCGTCCGGCCAGGGTGTCGAGCTCCCGCTTGTCGTAGAGAAGTTTGACGATAATGACGGTGCTGCTCAACGCCACCGCAACAGCGAGGTAGAGCGCTTCCAGCCATCCACTCGCCAACCCGACCACTCCGAAGAACAGCCATCCCAGCGCCACGCAGCCGAAGATCTGGGAGCCGGCGGTGAGCGTGATGATCCTGCCAGCGCTGATCATGCGCTTGAGATCGATCTCCAATCCGATCATGAACAGCAGCAGGCTCAAGCCGATGTGCGAGATGAGCTGAATCGTCCCGGCGTCAGTGACCCACTTGAAGCCGTTGGGTCCCACTGCGAAGCCTGCGACGAGGTAGGCGAGCAGCAATGGCTGCCGCGCGGCCTGGCTGACCACTGCCACGACCCACGCCGCAATGATGCAGACGGCTATGTCGGTGACTAAATTCTGGTCCACGTTGGGTGGATGTCGAAAGGAAGGCGGTACTGTAACTCAAGCCCCTGAGCGCTTGCACGGATTCGCTCCACCGCAATCGTCCGCCACTCATTTCGCCATTCGCCGGAAGCGGTCGGTAACGAGCAGCTAGTGGAGTCACCGTCCGGACGGTAGACTTGCTCTCCGGCAGTCACACCTTCAAAGCAGAGCCGTGCAAGCCCCATTCGCGGTCGCCACCTTTCTTTTCACCGACATCGAGGGCAGCACCCGGCTTTGGGAGCAGCAGCCTGACCAAATGCGCCCGGCGTTGGCGTGCCACGATGCGATCGTGCGCGGGGCCGTGGAAAGCAATCGCGGTGCGGTCGTGAAGATGATCGGCGATGGCGCTCATGCCGTGTTCGAGGATCCCCTCGATGCCGTCGCCGCAACGCTAAGGTTGCAACAGGGGCTCGCCGATCCGCAAGCAACCCACGGCATCGCGCTGCGAGTGCGCTGTGGGTTACATGTGGGTGTGGTCGAGCGCCGCGACAACGACTTCTTCGGCACCGTGCTAAACCGTGCGGCGCGAATCATGGGCGCCGCGCATGGCGGCCAGGTACTGCTGTCACAGGCCGTCGCCATCCTGGTGGGCGACCGCTTGCCTGCAGGTGTCGCGTTGCGCGATCTGGGCGCGGTGCGGCTGCGGGACCTGGCGAGTGCCGAGCACGTCTACCAGGTCGTTCACCCGCAGTTGCGGAATGATTTTCCGCCGCTGCGCTCGTTGGAGGCGACGCCGAACAACCTGCCGCAGCAGATGACATCGTTCGTCGGACGCGAACGCGATCTGGCCCAGGTCGGGAAGCTGCTGCTTGCTACCCGGCTGTTGACGTTGTGCGGGGTCGGCGGCCTCGGCAAGACCCGGCTGTCGCTGCAGGTTGCGGCCGATG
>JANXZT010000362.1 GCA_025355395.1 Betaproteobacteria bacterium | reverse complement strand
GTCATCCCCGCGAACGCGGGGATCCATTTTGACTTTGAACCGGACACAATTTGACCTTAAACCGGACCCATTTTTTACCAAAAAAATGGATTCCCGCGTGCGCGGGAATGACGAAGTGGTGTGTCGGGCGTTGGTATTCGCTGCGCGGGAATGACGCAGTGGTGTGTCCCGGCGTTGGTATTCGCCGCGCGGAAGGACGAAGTTTCTCGTGCCTCGTGACCTCTCGGTGACCGGATTTCCGTGCGAATGACAGAGTCTTGGCATGCATCGTCGCCGAATCCCGATCCTGCCGTGGGGCTTACTTCAGCAACCGCCGCCGGCTGAGCACCAGCGCCACGAAATACGCCGCGCAGGCAGAAACGACAAGCACGCCCAGGTGAAACAGGACGGCGGTGGGGACTTGCCCCATGAGCAACGGCCGGGCGATATCGATGGCGTGCTTCAAAGGCAGCAGGCCCGCCACGGCCTGGAGCGGGATCGGCATCTGCGCGACCGGAAAAAACACGCCGGAAAGCAGGAGTTGCGGCGTCAGCACCAGGGTAAAGAAGTAGGTGAAGAAATCGTATCCTTGGGCGAGTGCGGTCATGATGAGACCCAGAGCGCCGAACGTGAGGCCGATCAGGAATCCCAGGGGCAGGATCCAGAGCGTGTACGCGCTGTGGCCGTATCCAAGCAACATGATGACGACCAGGATGGCTGCCGTCGACATGACCGATTTTGTGGCGCACCAGATCCACTCCGCGAAGAGCACGTCGTCAAGCGAGAGCGGCGCATTGATGATCGCATCCCACGTGCGCTGAACGAACATGCGCGAGAAGGCGGAGTACATGCCTTCGAAACTGGCGGTGAACATGGCACTCTGGCAGACCATGCCCGTGCCGATGAAGGCGATGTAGGTCATGCCGCCCACTTCGGGGATGAAGGCGCCGATGCCATAGCCCAGCGCCAGCATGTACAGCAGCGGATCGGCGATGTTGCCGAGCACGCTCGCGATCGCGAGCTTTCTCCACACCAGGAGATTGCGCCGCCAAACCGGAAACCAGCGCAGCGAGAACTCGGGGGCGCGGAAAAGGGTTGCGGCGGTCATAAGGTCTTCCGTGAAAGCACAATCAATCCCGCAACTCGCGGCCCGTCAATTTGATGAACAAATCCTCGAGATTGGCGGGCCGGTGCAGATACCGGACGCCGCGCGCCGACGCGAGCGCTTCCAGGAGCGGCTTGGGGTCGTGGGTGTAGCAGAACGCGGTTTCGCCGGCGACCTCGAGACGCATGGCGAGGTGGCGCCCTTGCGTCTCCCCCCATGCCTTGGCCTCGTCGCCGTAAACCTCCACCACTTCGGGCTCGACATGTGCCTGCAACAGCGCGCGGGGGGTGTCGGAAGCGATGAGGCTGCCGTGATCGATCACGGCGAGGCGGGTCGCGAGGCGCTCGGCCTCATCCATGAAATGCGTCGTGAGCAGGATCGTCTTGCCTTGCGTAAGAAGCTGCCGCAGGCCACCCCAAATGAGATGTCGCGCTTGCGGATCGAGGCCGGTCGTCGGCTCGTCCAGGATCAGCAACTCGGGATCGTTGATTAGCGCACGCGCGAGCGTCAGGCGCCGCTTCATGCCACCGGATAGCGTTCTGATGCCAACGTCGCCCTTGCTCGTCAGGCCCGCAAAGTCGAGTAGCTTCGGGATTCGGGTGGCGAGGAGCGACCGGGTAATGCCGAAATACCGGCCATAGATCTCGAGGTTTTCGATTACCGTGAAATCGGGATCGAGATTGTCCATCTGTGGCACGATACCAACGCGCATGCGCGCCCGGCGCGCGAATTTGGGCACCGGTTCGCCGAGAAGCTCGATTTCGCCCGCGTCGGGCTCGATGAGCCCGAGGCAGCAACGCAAGGTTGTAGTCTTTCCTGCGCCGTTCGGTCCCAGCAGTCCAAAGCACTCGCCGCGGCGGATGGCGAAGTCGAGCCCGCGCACCACTTCGTTGCTGCCGTACGATTTACGCAAGCCGGCGACACGCAGCACAATGTCGCGCCGGACGGCTTCGTCCGCTGCGGACGCACTCGGTTCCGGCGGTGCAAGTTCCTCTGGCGGGCACGCCGGCGGCCGGTGCAGCACGTTGCGTCAGGGCGCGGAGGCCGCGTTGGCCGGCGCTGTCGACCACATGCCGGTAATCACTTGCTGCAATTGGGTCAACCGGCCGTGAAAGAAATGCCCGCAACCCGGAAACACGACCACCGGCAGTTGTTGCGGGCGAGCCCATTCGAACACGTCGGCCAATGCCACGACGTCATCTTCCTCGCCATGGATGACGATGGTGTCGGCCGGGACTTCCTCGAGCGCGAACCGCTTCACGGCGGGTCCAATCAGCACCATTCGCTCGACGGCTACGTGTTTGGCCACGCGGGTCTGCACGTAGGATCCGAACGAAAATCCGGCGAGCACGATCGACAACGCATCGTTACCCAATGCGAGGCGTGCCCTCGCGTGGGCGATCACGGCGAGCGCATCCTCGGTCTCGCCCACACCTTCGTCGAAGCCGCCTTCCGATTGCCCGACGCCGCGGAAGTTGAACCGCACGCTCGCGTACCCGAGCGCAAAGAAAGTCTTGGCGAGCGTTTGCACCACCTTGTTGTCGAGCGTGCCGCCCTGCAAAGGATGCGGATGGGTCACCAGAGCGATTCCGCGCGGCGCGGGCCCCGGGACGTTGTAGGCAAGCTCGAGAACGCCCGCGGGTCCGGGAATGTTGATCCGCTCGGTGCTGCGAGGCGTCAAATGCGGAGTCTCTCGACGAACTCGTCGCCGCCGACGTGGCGATCGAGGACTTCGTCGATGTCGTGGAAGCTCATGGCGTGGCTTGCGTCCGGGCGTATGGCGCGCCGAACGCTGAGGAAGCGTTGAATTATAGCCGACGCCTAGCGCGGCTCGCCCCATCCTGGACGCCCGGCAAGCGCGAACAGGAAGGCGCTTGCGGCAACCGGCCAGAGCAACAACACGGTGTGGGTGAGCCCGTTGAAGTTGCGCAGATGGCCGTACAAGCCATTGAAAAGCCCCAGCGGTGCGCCGGTAAATATCAATTCCGGCGCGAACAGGGTCGCGAGCAGCGATGACAGGAGCGCAACGGTCGCCATCGCCACCTGTGCGGGACGCGGCAACCAGATCGCTATCATGAGCAGCAGGGCACCGACGGCCACGCCGGTGGAAACGCCAGGGCGCAACCACCGCTCGAAGAGGGCCGGCTTCACGAGCAGGGTGGCCGCCACGCCTTTTACGATCACTGCTGCGCCGATCAGGAGCAGCACGGCACCTCCGATGAAGCGGCGATCGCGCAGCAGGAGCGCGACAAAGAGACCCACGCCGAGCAGTTGCAATCCGCTGTGGGCCGCCTCGATCAGCACCGTCGCGACGTCGGGCGTCATGCCCGCGCTGTTGAGTCCGGGCAACACCGGCAATTCCGTCGTGGGGTCGAACATGATGGCGAACAGTGGAATGCCGGGATTAACCTGCACGACGAGCCAGACGATCACCAGCGCGATGCCGAGATCGCCGAATTTTCCGGGAAGAAACCAGCGTCCCCGTGCGCGCGTGACCATTGCCTTGGCGCGCGAAGACCGGGCAAGGAGCACCGCGAGTCCACCGCCTGCCGCCGCCCCGGCGGCATTGCTCATGAGGTCGATGATGCTGGCATCACGCGGCGGCAGGAACATCTGCAAGGTTTCCATGGCAAAGGAGAGCGCACTGCCGCCGGCGACCCCGACTACCAAACGGCCCCACGGCGCGCGGACCCGCGGCACCAGCGCCAGGAAAAAACCGAGCGGAAGATAGGCCAGCGCATTCACGAGCACGTCGAAGCGCGTGTAGCGCAGCACGGTATCCGCGAACAGGAAGAAGGGCGTTCCCGGCGGTGGGGCGATCCACGGTGAAAACGGCTGCAGGCTCGCGTAGACAATCGCGAGGCCGTAGATCATCGCCAGGAAATGCGGCAGCACGGATCGGTGCGTGGTGGGCATTCGCGGCGGAAATTGGTCGGGGAGGCCGGCGTCGTTTGCGCGATGTTCCGGTGCCGTCGGCGACAGGGTTGTCATGCCGCCATGATCGCATGCCACGCCTGCCGGCATCGAGGGCACCGGCTCGTTTGGGCCGCGAACGGCAGCCGCTTACCGCATCACCGCCCCGCCTTGATCTCTGTCCAAAGCCGGCTACGCAGCCGCCGCTGGGCTACGGTCAGATCCTTCAACTGCTCGAGCCCGGCCTGCACTTCCTTTGGCGGAAAGATGGCAGGGTACTGGAGCAGCTCCGGCTTGATGGACTTGCGGGCCTCGAGGTTCGGGTTGCCCGAACCGATGAGGTTGGTGAGCTCGGCGGAATTGCTGCCGTCGAGCATGAAGTTGATGAACTTGTGCGCGAGGTCCGGCCGCGGCGCGCTCTTGTGAATCACCATGTTGTCCACCGCGAGCACGGCGCCTTCCTTGGGCATGCCCTGCAGGATGTGGAAGTTGCGGCCCGCGGCCTGGGCGTCGAGGTTCGCCTGGAAGATGTCGTTCGAATAGCCGTGCACCAGCCAGATGTTGCCAACGGTCAGCTCCTTGATATAGGACGAGGCGTTGAACGCGGCCCAGTACGGCTTGGCTTTCTTGATCAGGTCCACCGCCTGCCGCCAGTGCTTCTCGTCGACATCATTGGCGGAATAGCCAAGGTACTTGAGCGCCGCCGCAAAAAGCTCGTTCGCGCTGTCGAGCACCGTCACGCGCCCCTTCACCTTTGCCAGGTACTTCGGCTCGAAGATGGCGGCCCAGGTGTCGGTC
>JANXZT010000437.1 GCA_025355395.1 Betaproteobacteria bacterium | reverse complement strand
GATCGTTGGCCAGCAGGTGAGTGTACGAGCAGCCCGCACGCTGATGACACGATTCGTGCGCATCCTGAGCGAGCCGCTCGTCGTGCCGCTCGTCTTGCCTGAGGGAGCTCTCGACCGTAAGCGTTGACCTTCTCGCCACATTGCCGACGCGGATCCACCCGGCGTGCTCCGCGCCATTGTGCACAATGCGCAGCGTGCGAAAATAGTACTGCGCTGTGACGGCTTCCATGCCCGGAATGGCCCGCGCTGCCAGAAATTCGACCATCGCCTTCCAATCGTACGGAGAACGATAAGCGAGCTCGAAACGCAGCGGCGCGCCGGGCGTCGTACTCGCCGCATTGCGACGCAGCCGCGCCGGCGGCATGCGATAGCGCGCGCTGAACAGCGCGTTGAAGCGCCGCACGCTGCCGAAGCCGCTCGCGAACGCAACCTCGGTGACGGACAACGCCGTATCGGTCAGCAAGCGCTTGGCCAGCAACAGCCGGTGGGTCTGGGCGTAGGCGATGGGCGAGACCCCGAACGTGGTTGCGAACACGCGCCGCACATGCCGGCTGGTGATGCGAAGCGCAGCGGCGAGAGATTCCAGGCCGCCCTCTTCCAGCTGTCCATCCTCGATCAAGCCGACTGCCGCCTGCGCCAGCCGGTCGAGCGCATCGACGCTGGCACTGCCGGGTGCGAGCTCCGGCCGACAACGCAGGCAAGGGCGATAACCTGCTACTTCCGCGGCCGCGGCACTGCGGAAATACCGGCAATTCCTGGCCTGCGGCGTGCGCACCGTGCATACCGGCCGGCAGTAGATGCGCGTAGTCGCGACTCCGACGAAAAAACGTCCGTCGAAGCGCGCGTCGTGCGTGCAAAGCGCGCGATAGCAGCTGGTGGCATCGAGTAGCATGGCGCCATTATGCAATGCCGTCGCGTCCCATACTCGCCGTTTCCGGACATCACAATCGATCGCTTTTAACCGGTGGGACGCGTTTCAATCCCCATCAGGAATGCGCATCCTGCGTTTCACCGGGCTCCACGTGAATGGTGACCGCCGCGCGTGCAAGATGGGCCTCGATCCCCGCCTCGATGCGGTCGCATAGCGCATGCGAGGCAAGCACGGACATCGACCCTGGCACGAGCAGGTGGAACTCGATGAACCGTCGCGCGCCGGCCTTGCGGGTCCGAAGGGCGTGGAAGCTCGAGTGGGCCGGCAACTCCGCACGAATGGCTTTCTCGACCTCGAGAATCTCGAGCGCGGGCAGCGCCGCATCCATCAAGCCGGCGGCTGACCGGCGCAGAAGATCGATGCCGGTGAAAATGATATGGACGCCTACCGCAATGGCCACGATGGAGTCGAGCAGCGCCCATTCGGGCTTGACCATGATGATCAGGAGTCCGACCACCACGCCTGCCGAAGTCCAGACGTCGGTCAGCAGATGGCGCGCATCGGCTTCGATGATGATGCTGTCGTGCTGCCGGCCCACACGCAGCATGACCCGGGCGGTGGCGTAGTTCGCCGCGCCGGCGGCGATCGCCACCAGGATGCCCGGCCCCAGATTCTCGAGCTGTAGAGGAGAATTCAGGCGATGGGTCGCCGACCAGATGATCGAAGCCGCGGCCACGAGAATGAGCGTGCCTTCCACGCCGCTCGCAAAATACTCGGCCTTGTCGTGCCCGAACGCGTGCCCTTCATCGGCCGGACGCGCCGCCAGCATCAATGCGCCGAGCGCGAAAAGACCGGCGGCCAGATTGACGAACGCTTCCATCGCATCCGACCACAGGCTCACCGACCCCGTCATGAAATACGCGGTGAACTTGAGCGCCAAGGTCACGAGCGAGGTGACGATGGACAACAACGCCATGTGGGTGGTCGCGCGCAATTAAACCCTCACACCCGCAAGCGCGGGGGTCCATTTTGATTTTGAATGCCCATTTTGACGCTGAAACGCATACGCGGGATCGTTCGTTCGGCCCGACCGGATCCGCTTAAAGTCAAAATGGGTCCCTGCGTTCGCAGGGATGACGGTGGGGCTGGTATCTCGTCGGCCACCCGAACTGCGTCATTCCCGCGCACGCGGGAATCCATCTTTTGATCATGAATCTGGATCTATTCTCGCGTCCGGAAAAATGGATTCTTGGGTGCGCGGGAATGACGGAGAGTGTCATCGTTGCGCCTCGACGGTCGTCGCCCGGGTGGGTCAGGCCGGTACGCGCGCCGCCGCGCGGCCTTGGACGATGGCGTCGCACAGAACATCGGCGGTTTGCGCCCCGGAAACGGCAACCCGGCCGGCGACGATAAAAAACGGCACGCCGGTCACGCCGAGGGCGCGGGCGCGACGGTCCGATTCGGCGATGGCGCTGTTGCCGGCGTCGGACGCAAGATGCGCGCGGGCGGCCGCGGCGTCGAGACCCGCCCCTTGGGCAATTTCGCACAGCGTCGCGATCTCGCCAATGGATCGGCCGTCGAGAAAATAAGCGGCGAAGAGTCGTTCCACCACGGCGGAAGCATCGCGGTCGCCCTGCTGCGCCCATCCGATCAGCCGATGGGCGTCGCGCGTATTCGGCTGGCGCATGATGCGGTCGAACGCAAAGTGGATGCCGACGGTATTGCCCGCGCTGAGAACACGATCGTAGATGGTCGCCGCGCGCGCCGGGCTGCCGAACTTCGCGGCGAGATAGCTTTTCCGATCAATGCCGGCGCGAGGCAGGTCGGGGTTGAGCTGGAACGCACGCCAGCGCACCTCCGTCGTGAGCAATGGCTCGTCCGCTGCCAGCCGGGAGAGCGCTTCTTCGAGCCGACGCTTGCCGATGAAGCACCATGGGCAGACAACATCGGAAAACACTTCGATCTCGAGAGCGGCGGGTTCTGCGGTGATGGCCATGAGCGATCCATTCGATAGTTGATGCTGCATTATCCGCGACGCCGGCGGAAGCGTTCGACGCGTGCAGCATGGTCAGGCGCCATTCATAATCCATCGATGCAACCTTTACCCGCTTTGCCTGCGTCGCTGCGTCGCTGGGACATCTTCTGCAAGGTCGTCGACCACTTCGGCGACGCGGGGGTTGCGTGGCGCCTCGCCCGGCAGCTCACGCGCGAGCACGACCTCGAGGTCACGTTATGGATCGACCAGCCCGCTGCGCTGGCGGCCATGGTGCCCGGCCTCGATTCCAACCGTACCATGCAACGGCTCGCGGGAGTGACAGTACGCTGGCGCGATACCTGTGGGGCCGGCACCGCGCCGGCCGCAGTCGTCATCGACACCTTTGGTGGCGGACTACCGGACGACTATGTCCACGCCATGGCCGCTTCGAGGTCACCCTCGCAGTGGTTCGTGCTCGAATACCTGAGCGCGGAGGCATGGATCGAGACGGCTCACGGGCGGCCCTCACCCCACCCTTCGTTGGGCCTCGAGCGCACCTTCTGGTTTCCCGGTTTTACCGCGGCCACGGGCGGGCTGTTGCGCGAACATGATCTCTTGCTCCGGCGCGATGCGTTCCTCGGCGATGCGGACGCGCAGGCAATGTTTTGGGAAACGTTGCACCTCGGTCCGCCCGAACCCTCCGGCAGAAGAGTTTCGCTATTCTGCTATCCGCATGCGCCCATCGCGATGCTGCTCGATCAATGGGCTCGCGGCGCGCAGCGGGTGGATTGCCTTGTCCCCGCCGGTACCGCCGCGGCCGCCATCCATGCGTGGCTCGACGGCGCGCGATGGGCACCGGGAACACCGGTGCACCGCGGGCAGCTCACGCTGCACGCCATTCCGTTTCTCACGCAGGACCGTTACGATGCGTTGCTTTGGGCGTGCGATCTCAACTTCGTGCGCGGCGAGGATTCATTCGTGCGCGCGCAATGGGCCGGCAAGCCACTGGTGTGGCAGGCCTATCCGCAGCGCGAGAGTGCCCACGAGGTCAAGCTGGCGGCGTTTGTAGACCGTTACCTGCGACTTCCGGGAGGCGCATCAGATCAGGCTTCCTACCAGACGACGCCATTGCGCGCGGGTCTGTCAGGCTCGAAGCCTGCCCCACAGCACGACGCACCCGCCGCGATCCGCGGTCTGTGGCAAGCCTGGAACGATGTCGACGGCGCTTCATCCGTCGGGGAAGCGTGGGAGCGTTGGAGGCGCTTCGAGCCGGCGATCGCCGCCCACGCGAGGTCGTGGACGCATTCCCTGATCGGCGTGCCGGAGCTTGGCGCCGGACTGGTTATGGCTGTCAGGAGCAAGGTATAATTGAGGGTTTTCCGGCGGGTCACAACGGCGCGCATTTGCTTTAAGCGCGCAAGGCCCGCAATGGCCCCATACCGGCGGTAATATTCCAGCGCCGGAAAAATCACTTTTTATCAGGTACCGCAATGAAAACCGCGCAGGAAGTGCGAGCCGGCAATGTCATCATGGTCGGCAAGGATCCGATGGTGGTGCAAAAGGCCGAATTCAACAAATCCGGCCGGAACGCGTCGGTCGTCAAGATGAAGCTCAAGAACCTCCTCTCCGGCACCGGCACGGAAACTGTTTACCGTGCCGACGAAAAATTCGACGTCGTGCAGCTCGAGCGCAAGGACGTCACCTACTCATATTTCGCCGATCCCATGTACGTGTTCATGGATGGCGAGTTCAACCAGCACGAGGTCGAGAAAGAAAGCATGGGCGACGCACTCAACTATCTCGCCGACGGTCTGCCCTGCGAGCTCACCTTCTATGACGGCAAGGCGATTTCGGTGGAGCTGCCGACGTCCGTTGTGCGCGAAGTGATCTACACCGAGCCCGCCATCCGTGGCGACACTTCCGGCAAGGTGTTGAAGCCGGCCAAGCTCGGCACGGGATTCCTGGTGCAGGTCCCGCTTTTTGTGGCGACCGGCGACAATATCGAGGTCGACACCCGCACCGGCGAGTATAGGCGCCGCGCCTAGACTCCGCCGGTCACCACAGCATGGGGACGCAAACGGGCACCCGCGCTTCCCCGCTTGCTTTCCGTCATGCCATTCGTCAAGGCCGGTCGCGCGTGTAAGCGTCGCGCAAATGCACCGGCGGCTCGCTGCGCTTGCGGGCGCGGATGTTGAGCATCTCGACCGCCACCGAAAACGCCATGGCGAAGTAGACATAGCCCTTGGGCACATGATGGTCGAAGCCTTCGGCGATCAGCATTACCCCCACTACCACCAGGAATGCGAGCGCGAGCATCTTGATCGTGGGGTGCCCCGATACAAACCGGCCGATCGTCCCGGCGAACAGCATCATGAGGCCGACCGACGCAATGACGGCGGCAATCATCACCGCAACTTCGTCGACCATACCGACCGCCGTGATGATCGAATCCAGCGAAAACACGATGTCGATGATCATGATCTGCAGGATTACCGCGCCGAAGCTGGCCGCCACTGCGCGCGACGCTTCACCTTCCTTGCCCTCTAGCGATTGATGAATTTCGGCGGTGCTTTTCCACAGCAGGAAGAGTCCCCCGGCGACCAGGATGATGTCGCGTCCGGAAAAATCTTCACCGGCTATCGCAAAGAGCGTCCCGGTAAGACCGACGACCCATGACAGCACCAGCAGCAGTCCGATGCGCATGAACATCGCCATGAACAGGCCCAAGCGCCGTGCGACCTCCCGCCGTGCAGGCGGCAGCTTGTCTACCAGGATGGAGATGAAGATGATGTTGTCGATGCCGAGCACGAGCTCGAGCGCTGTCAACGTCGCAAAAGCAATCCAGGTTTGAGGGTCGGTCAGAAGCTCGAGCATGAAGTCGCGACGTTTGGGAGTTGATGACAGATGCTACCGCAGACCGGTGCTTCGCCCGGCGGGAAGCTTGCCCCACAGCGCCTGCGTCGCAAGCCGGCGTGTGCGCCGGCGGCTTCAATCACTGCGCAGGGATGATTCTTCCGGTCGCCGGATCGACATAACTTGCGCCAGAGCGCATCCACATCGTACCAGTGAGCGAATCGACCCACCGATCGCCTGCCGGCGCCAGTACGTGTCCGGTGGATGGGTCCGCTACCGGGCCTGGGTGTGGCAAGGATGCGCTGGAGAGCGGTCCGAAGGGCGAGCCGATCAAGGGTCCGCGCGTGCCAGGCACCTCGGCTCCCAGCGTCGCCGCCGGGTAATTCGGTGTTCGCGGCACCGCGCGATCGATGTTGCCAATCGCTGACTCCGGCGAGAGCCGATGCCGGGAACGCGCCGCGGGGCGATTCCGAGGGCGGCTCGCCTCGGGTTCGCGCCGCGTCTGCCCGCCTTCGCGGTTCGGGGCGACCTCCATTTCAACGCGGTCGATGGCAATGCGTCGCGCTGGCGCACCCGTGCATGGTTGCGTTGAATAGGTTGCCGGTCCATCGGCTGCTGTACAGCCATAGAGCCCGGCCGCCCAGCCCGCAGGCGTCGCGATCACGCCAATGAGCGCGGTCAACGCGGCCCGGAGTTTCATGGAAAGGAATGGTGAACGAACAATCGGGTGGTCGGCGTGGTGGATGCAAGCCGCGCCAGTATCATTGCGCAATGGTACCGCTCCCGGCCGCCCCCGGCCCAGCGCTGGTCGTGCCTTCGCGGCGCGCACTTTTTTTCGGGTTCCTGAAGGTCGGCGTTTCCGGGTTCGGCGGCGTGATGCCGTTTGCCCATAGGATGCTGGTCGAGCAGGCGCGGTGGCTGGCCGAGAGCGAGTTCGTCGATGTGCTGTCGTTGTGCCAGTTCCTGCCGGGCCCCAACATCGTGAACGTGTCCATTGTCGTGGGACGCCGCTTCGGCGGTCCCGGCGGCGCAGTGGCGGCATTCACCGGCCTCATCTTCATGCCGTTCCTGATCATCATCGCGCTGGGAGCTGCCTATACGACGTTCGGGCAACTGCCGCATGTGCGGGAAGCGTTCGCGGGAGTCGCTGCTGCTGCAGCGGGTCTCGTGATCGCGATGGCCATGCGCATGGCGCGACCGCTGCGCAGCACGGCCTGGCAGGTCGGCATCGCCATGGTGGCGTTCGTCGCCATCGCCTTGCTCCGCTGGCCGTTGCTGTGGGTGCTCCTTGGGCTCGCCCCCGTGGCGTTGCTCCTCGCCGCAAGGGAGAAGCCACCATGAGCGACGCCGGCATGCTCGCCGAGCTTGGGCGGCAGTTCACGGTGCTGTCGCTCCTTTCCATCGGCGGCGTCAACTCCCTGATCCCCGAAATCCACCGGCAGATCGTCGAGCTCAGAGGCTGGATGACCGATGCGCAATTCAGCGAGCTGTTTGCAATCTCGCAGGCAGCGCCCGGCCCCAATTTTCTCATCGTCACATTGATCGGGTTTTTTGTGGCCGGGCTGCCCGGCGCGGTGATCACGACGGTTGCCATCTGCGCGCCCTCCTCGGCGCTGACCTACGCCGTCGCCCACCTCTGGGACCGTTTTCGCGAAGCGCGATGGCGCATCGTAATCCAGCGCGCCTTGGCGCCCTTGACAGTCGGCCTCATGTTCGGCTCCGGCTATGTGTTGACCCGCGCCTCTGATCACAGCGCGCTCGCGTATGCCATCACCGCAGTGAGCGCCGCTACCATGCTGTGGACGCGCGTGCATCCGCTCGCGGCGCTGGCGGTGGCGGCCGCACTCGGTGCCACGGGCGTGCTCTGACAGCACGCGCACACCGAGCCCGCCACCCGCCGCGCTCCGGGACGGCCACGGCCGGCCTTGCAGCGCTATCGGCCGGGCAGTTGCAGCCATTGTTCGGGCGTGACGATCGGGCAACGGAAATCGTTTGCCAGCACGAGCAAGCCGCGGTCGCCGATTAACAGGTAATCGGCCTTGCCGACCAGCGCAAGTTCCAGGAAAGGCACGTCATGAGGGTCGCGGCAGATAGGCGTCCGCGGCGCTTTCGCAGGCATGCGCACCGTCGTGCAATACGGAAGGTAGTCGGCGAGCAATTCGTGCTGCTCGTCACCTGCGAGCTTGAACTTCGGGTAACAGAGCGCCCGAACGAGCTCGGCGATCGTGGCATGGGAGGCAAGCGGCCGGCAGGTCTTGCTCCGCCATGCGGCGCGCAGTACCGCAAGCCCGCCGCGGGTAAACACCAGCGCCGACAGTACGACATTGGTGTCGAGCACCAATCGCGGCGTGCGACTCATTTGCTTCGGCTGCGCGCACCCTTGCGACTCCAGGCGACGGCATCGGCGATATCGCGTTCCGTCAGGTCGAGTTTGGCCAGTTGCGCGCGCACGGCGTCGGCGCGCTGAATGCGCACGGGGGTAAGAACGATCTGCCCGTCGCGCGCCTGCACGTCGAAATACTCCACCGGGCCGAGGTCATTCGTGACGCTTTTTGGCAGCGTCAGCTGATTCTTCGCGGTGATCTTGGCAAGCATGGGCTTTTCCAGAATGGTCGAACGTAAGGAATCCTTACTTTATCATCCCGCGGGGCGGCGAATCAAGCGGGTCACGCACCGCGTCGCATGCCGCGTGCGGGCCATGCTCGGTTCCAGTCAAGCAGCTTTTTCATTTGGCATTGAGGAGATTCGAGGGTGAATACTGGTCGGTCAGAATGCGGGCATTGGCCTGCCACGTTCGCTCGGTGGAAAACAGCGGCAACAGCCACGTCTTCTCCACGCCCAGGCGTTTAAGGCGCGCATCGAGCAAGTCAGCATTGCGTCCGAGGTCCGCCGGCGACGGCAGTCCCCCGAGCCGGGTCAGGATCACGCGGTTATTGGATTCCAGATTGAAGAAGGTGCCGAAGACGGCTTCGTAGGTCACCGATTCGTGGTGGTAAAGCCGGCTGCCCGAAAACGTATTGGCGGCCACCACGCCGCCATCGCCGAGCAATCCCTTCACCTCCTGCAGGAATTCCCGCGTTAGCAAATGCTCCGGGATGTATTCATGGTCGAAGGCGTCGAGCATGACCAGATCGTAGCGCTCCCCTTTTTTCAGTGCCCGTTTCACGAACACGCGTCCATCCTCTTCATGGACGCGCAGCTTCGGCCCCTTCCGAAAACCAAAAAAGCGTTCGGCCACCCGCGTTACGGCGGCGTCCACTTCGACGATGTCGATGTCGGCGCCGGGCAACACGCCGTTGAGGGCGCTCGGCAGCGTGCCCCCGCCCAGGCCGACGATCAGGATGCGCCGCGGTGACGGATTGAGATAGAGCGCACCCATCATCATCCGGGTGTAGTTGAACACCAGATGCTCGGGCTCCTGCAACGACTGGCATGATTGCCGTCCGGCGTTCTCGACGCGCAGGAATTTCATGCAGCGCAGGCCGTCGTCCTCGGTAACGAAAATGTTGCGGTAGAGCGAACGCTCGGTGTGGATCGTCTTCTGCGCCCACGCCTGAGTCGCAGCCGCAAGGAGCGCCGTCAGGACTACAAGTGCGCGGTTATCGATCCAGCGCATCGGCCTTCCTTCCCACCGTCATCGCGAACAGGCCAAGGACGACGGAAATCGCCGACAGCCCGACCAGAATCTGCTGGATTTCGAAAATCAGCACCAGATAAAACGACGTGGCGAGCGTACCCGCCGCGCTGCCGAAGGTCGACACGAAGTAAAGCAGTCCCGCGTAATGGCCGGAAAGCCGGTATTCATCGACCAGGAGACGCACTGCGTACGGTGACACCATCCCGCAGAGGACGACGGGTGCGAAGAACAGGATCGTCACTGACAGGAGCGAGCCGTAACGCGGGTCGCGAACAAGGTCGAAAATCCGGTCCAACGCCGCGTCACCGATCAGGATGACGGGGATGGTGGCGGCAGCGCTTGCAACGAGCAGCGTTGCCAGCCGAAGCAGCGTGGGATTGTGAATGGAAAAGCGCCCGCCCAGGAGATAGCCGAGGCTAAGCGCCAGCATGAAAACCGTGATGATCCCGCCCCAGACATAGATGCTGTTGCCGAAGTTCGGTGCCAGAATCCGCCCGCTCAGAAGCTCGATCGCCATGACGAAAAACCCGGACCATGCCGCGATCGCGAATACCAGGGCGCGTTGCATCGATTCTCCCGATTGAGCGGTTCGACCAAACCAAACGCCACGCGCCGGGCTCGAGCCCATTATCGATCCTTGCCGCCGGGGGGCACGCCGGTCGTTTACGCACCCGCGTTCACCCACACTTACTGTAAATCCCGGTGCCCGTTTGCGGTTATATTCACGGCCTCGATTCCCATAAAGCCGCGATGACCGCCACCGCACTGCTCGTCTCCACGGCCACGCGCTGGCTCGGGACCGCCCGCATTCCGCGCGGTCTCGCCAAGGCCGGATTCGAGGTGGCCTTGCTGACCCCGCGCAATTCATTGGCCGAAAAGAGCCGCTACGTCGCCAGGATTGGCTATCTGTCCGACGTCACCAATCCATTGCAATGGGTGAGCGCCTTTGCCGGAATGGTCAAGGCCACGGCGCCGCAAATCGTCGTGCCTTGCGACGAGATGGCCTTTCGGCTGCTGCAGATGCTCGCGCTCTCGCCCCCGGACAACCTGCAACCCGCGCTGCATCTCGAGCTCGCGTCACTCATCAGGGAGTCACTCGGCAATCCGGCCCATTACCGGGTGAGTGTCGACAAGACGCTGTTGCCCGCCGCCGCCGCCGCGCTCGGCGTGCGGGTGCCCGCGCACCGGAGTATTGCATCCCTCGCGGAAGCCGAGGAGTTTACAAAGGAATACCCGTACCCGGCTGTGCTCAAGCGCCGCCACGGGTTTGCGGGCCATGGCGTGGCGGTGTGCGCCAATGCCGATGAGCTCATCGCGGCGTGGAACCGGCTCTGCGTACCAGAACCGTTGACGCTCGAGCGCGAATCGGGTCCGGCGCTATTGATTCAGACGTTCGTGCGCGGCGCCACGGTGTCGCGATCGTCCGTGGCATGGCGGGGACGGCCCTTGGCTGGAACCAGCCGGGAGCGGCTCGTGATGAATCCGCCGCAAACGGGGCCGGCCACCGTCGTGCGCTACATCCACCAACCCGAGGTCACGCGTTTTTCGGCGATGCTGATCGAAGGTTTCGAAATGAGCGGCTTTTCCGGGATCGAATTCCGGGTGGAGCAGACCACCGGCGCGGCGTATCTTCTCGAAATCAACCGGCGCATCACGCCCGGGGCACCCACCAGCGATCTCGTGGGCATCGACTTGTGTGTCGCGTTGCATGCGGCCGTGACAGGGGGCGAATCGACAGTGCCAAGCGATGTACCGCCGGGGACCGATCGCATCGTGGTCCGCTTCCCGCAGGAGTGGCTGCGCGATCCTGAAAGCCCATACTTGAACGGATACCCGATCGACGCGCCGTGGGACGATCCCGACGTATTCGAAGCGATGCTCGCGATGAGGAAGGAGCACTGATGCGCGGGCCCGGCCAGCGCATGGAGCGCGCTCTCGCGTGTTGCGCCGCACTCGCCGCATTCTTCTGCACGCACCACGCCGCGCGTGCCGCGGAACCTGAACGGTATCCAAATCACACCGTGCGCATCATCGTTTCGTTTCCGGCGGGCGGGGCGATGGATTCGCTCGCGCGGGTGCTGGCACCGGAGCTGTCGCGCAGCTTGGGCCAGCCGGTGCTGGTGGACAATCGTCCGGGAGCAACGGGCAGCATCGGAATGGCCGTCGCTGCGAAGGCGGCGCCTGATGGCCACACCGTGCTGGTTGCCTCGAATGCAGGGTTGGTGGCTCCGGGCGCAGCATCGACGGCCGACCTCACCCAGGATTTCGCCGCCGTGACGCGCCTCGTCAATCTGCCGATCCTTATCGCGTGCTCGCCTTCACTGCCAGTCACAACACTGCCTGAGCTCATTGCATTGGTCCGGCGCGAGCCGGGCCAGCTCGCCTATGCGACGAGCGGCATCGGCACCATGTCGCACATGACTGCCGTCGCTTTTTCGCGTCGCGCCGGCATTGAGCTGATTCACATTCCGTACGGCGGGAACCGGCCGGTACACCAGGACGTGCTGTCCGGTGAGGTGCCGCTGATGCTGGCTTCCACGGGCAGCCTCGAGGGGCTGGTGCGTAGTGGTCGTGTGCGTGCGCTCGCGATTTCGAGCGCACGACGCAGCCCGATGTTCGCCGACGTTCCAACGATCGCGGAATCGGGGTTTCCCGGATTCGAGATGGTCTCGTGGTACGGGGCATTCGTGCCGGCGGGCACGCCATTGGAGATCGTCGACCGGCTGCATCGTGAATTGGTGCGCGCCATGCAAGTGCCAGCGGTCCGCGCGCGCCTCGCCAGCCTCGGCATGGAGCCGGTGGGCAGCGCCCCGGCGGAGTTCGCCGAGGAGCTCAAGGAAGAAGCCATACGTTGGTCAGCGCTCGTGCGTGATGCCGGCGCGCACCCGCAATGATCAGCGCTCCGGCAAACAGGCGAGCGCACGCTGGAGGGCGGGCCTCGGCCCCCCCGGTTGAGCGTTATCGGGCGCCTGCGGCAGTGACACGCCACACGCTGTTGCCGACGTCGTCGGCGACGAGCAACGCACCCTGCTTGTCGATGGCCACACCTACCGGGCGGCCATGGGCATCACCTTCAGCGCTTACAAAGCCGGTCAAGACATCGACAGGCTGGCCGGCAGGCTTGCCGCCGTCGAATGGCACGAAGATTACCTTGTAGCCACTGTGCGGCTTGCGGTTCCAGGAACCGTGTTGTCCCACGAACATCCCCTGCCGGAATTGCGCGGGCAACGCACTCGCTTGCGCTGACGACGCAAGACCGAGTGATGCAGTGTGCGGACCGAGCGCGTAATCGGGCGCAATCGCGG
>JANXZT010000357.1 GCA_025355395.1 Betaproteobacteria bacterium | reverse complement strand
CGAGCTGCGCCAGATCCTCGCCTCCGGCGAGCACATTGACGTCTTCCTTTTCGCCAAGGTGGACGTCAACGGCGATGACGCCGCGCCGGTCTATCGGCTGCTCAAGAAATCCAAACCGGGGCTCCTGGGCTCGGAAGCGATCAAATGGAATTTCACGAAATTCCTGGTCGATCGTAGCGGCCGGGTGGTCGAGCGTTACGCGCCCAACGCGGAGCCCGCGAGCCTTGCCGGTGACATCGAGAACCTGCTCTGACCCGCATCCGCCGTGCGTTTATCTCCGCTGGCTCAAACCGCGACGGCGTTGCGCCGATGGTTGCAGTTTCGCATCGTACGGCCGCGCGCGCCGTTTTTGATCGGGAGCAATTGGCGCGCGGCATTGCCGGTCGATAAATGGATCTTTCGAGGCGCTTCAGCAGTCGCGCAACGCGTCATCGATGGTGCCAAGACCGCGCGGGGCACGCAGTTCGGGCGAGTTCCGGTTGCGGTTAATGCGCTCCAGGTTGGCCCTGGCTTCGGCGCGGGCGAGGGTGTCATCACCGGACCGCCGATCGATGCGACCTTCAACCGCGACCGCCTTGCATTCGCGTTCCGGCGTATTGGCGGCGCGCATGGCATCGCCGGGGATCGCAGCGCAGCCAGCCAGAGCAACGAACGGCGCAATGATTACAAGCGGCTTGACGTTCATGATGTCTCCCGTTAACCCCAAGGCTCCCCGCGATCCAGTTTCGGCCCGTCCCTGGGCGGTGTCAATCGTGGCGGTTCGAGGTGTTGGACGCGGTCCGGCGCAAAAATGTTCCGCCTCTCGCGCGGCGTCATCTCCTTCCCATCTGGAATGGCTAAATTGCCGGCAGTTGAAGCAGCCCCGTGATCATTGTACCAAGGCCGGCCCCGGAACATCGGGCGGCGCGAAACGCCCGCGACCGGTCAGGTGAGCGAGCGCCGCAACGCCGTTTCGAGCCGCGCCAACCCCTCCAGGATCTCGTCCAGGCTGATCACGAGCGAAGGCGCGATGCGCACCACGTCGGGGCCGGCCATCAGCAGCAGCAATCCCGCATCTCCCGCCGCCTGCATCACCTGCGCGGCTTTGTTTTTCCACGGCGCATCGAGCTCGCATCCGATCCACACGCCTTCCCCGCGCAAATCGGCAAAGACGCGGCGGCGGCCGTTGATCGCCTTCAGGCCTTCCATGAACAAGGCATGTCGCGCCTTGACGCCATCGAGCACTTCGGTGGTGTTGATGACGTCGAACACCGCGCCGGCCACTGCACAGGCCAGCGGATTGCCGCCATAAGTGGTGCCGTGCACCCCCACCGAGAACGCGCTCGCGATCTTTGCCGTCGTCAGCATGGCGCCGATGGGGAATCCGCCGCCGAGCCCCTTGGCGCTGGTCAGGATGTCGGGCACCACCCCTTTTTGCATGTACGAGAACAGCGTGCCGGTGCGCCCCATGCCGCTCTGGATCTCGTCAAGAATGAAGAGGGCATGGTGGGAATCGCACAGCGCGCGGGCGGCCTGCAGATATTCGGGACGGCCCGGGATCATGCCGCCTTCGCCCTGCATCGGCTCCAGAATGACCGCGCAAACATCCTTGCCGCCATTCCCGGAAAACGCGGCTTCGAGCGCGGCAATGTCGTTGTAGGGGAGATGAACGAACCCGGCGGGGCTGGGACCAAAGCCCGTCGCATATTTGGCCTGACCTCCTGCGGTCACCGTGAACAGCGTGCGACCGTGAAAGGCATTGAGGGTCGAGATGACCTTGAATTTTTCAGGCCCGAACCGGTCGTGCGCATAACGGCGCGCGAGCTTCAATGCGGCTTCATTGGCTTCGGCGCCGGAATTGCAGAAGAACACACGCTGCGCAAACGTGCTTGCGGTGAGGCGCTTGGCAAGACGCAACGCAGGCTCATTGGTCATCCAGTTCGAGACGTGCCAGATGCGCCGCGCCTGCTCTTCAATCGCCTTGACCATCGCCGGATGGCAATGACCGAGCGCGGTGACGGCGACGCCGCCCGCGAAGTCGATGTACATCCGGCCTTCCTGGTCCCACACGCGCGAGCCCTCGCCGCGCACCGGAAGGAACGGCGCCGGCGCAAAGCACGGAACCATCACCTCGTCGAAGGTCGCGCGGTCGACGGGCAGCGCCGCAGCACCGCTTGGCGTGGGCGCGATATCACGCCGCGACGAAGCAGCAACGGCGGCCTGGGCGGCGGCGGGCAACGGTGGCATCACAGGTCCTTTAAGTCAGAGCGCCGCGGTCACCTGGATCTCGATGCGATAGCCTGGCGCAGCGAGGGCCGCGCCCACTGTCGCGCGGGCGGGTGCATGGCCTGGGGCGAGCCACGGCTCCCACACCGCGTTCATGGCGGCGAAGTCGGCCATGTCGGGCAGGAAGATGGTGCAGGAAAGGAGTTTCGACTTGTCGGTGCCCGCTTCCGCCAAGAGGCGATCGATCTGCGCCAGGATCTGTTGCGTCTGACCGGTGATGTCCGCGGTGGCGTCGTCGGCCACCTGCCCCGCGAGGTAAGCCGTCTGCGAGGTGCCGTGAATGACCATTTGCGCAAGCCGCTTGCCGCCATGGCGGCGATCGATTGTCATGATGCTATCCTGTTGCGGGTTCGTGGGGAATCGTTCGACGCATTGTAGACGATGGGCAGCGCTGTGTAGAAATCGTCATCCCCGCGAAGTGACCGCGCTCGTCGCAGTCATCCCTGCGAACGCAGGGATCCATTTTGACTTTGAATTGGAATCAGTTAGCTTAGAAAAATGGATTCCCGCGTTCGCGGGAATGACGGTGTTGGTGTTGGCGCTGACGGGTGCGCGAGCATGACCGTGTTCCAATAATCTTTCGGCCATGACTCCACGCAGCATCCTCTTCACGGCGGCTTGCCTCCTCTTTCTTGCGGTGGCGGCCGGGGCCTTCGGCGCACACGCATTGCGCACGCGCCTGTCGCCGGATCTGCTGGGCGTTTTCCAGACCGCCGCGCAATACCATTTCCTGCACGCACTGGGTCTGCTCGCGATCGGCATCTTGTGGCTGCAATGGCCGGAGGCGGGCCGTGGGCTTGCCTGGTCGGCACTGCTTCTGCTTGCCGGCATCGTGCTCTTTTCCGGAAGCCTGTATGCACTGGCGCTGACCGGCATGCGCGGGTTGGGCATGATCACACCGATCGGCGGGGTGGCGCTGCTCGCCGGCTGGGCGACGCTCGCGTGGACCGTTCTGCGTCATTGATATACAATAAGACACGTATATCCAGTGGAGAGCTACGGTGCAAGTTTCCAAGTGGGGTAACAGCCTGGCGGTGCGTCTGCCCGCGACCGTCGTCGATACACTCGACCTCAGGGAAGGCGATGAGATCGAAATCGTCGTCGCCGGTGCGCGCGTCTTTGAGGTCAGGAGGGCACGCAGCTCCCGTGACATCCTCGCTCGGCTCCGAAAGTATCGGGGCCGCCTGCCCGCCGATTTCTTATTCGACCGGTTCGAAGCCAATGCGCGCGGCTGATGCGTTCTTCGACACCAACATCGTGCTCTACCTGCTCTCGGCGGATGCGACCAAGGCGGACCAAGCGGAAGAACTGATCGCCGGCGGCGGCCGGGTGAGCGTGCAAGTGCTGAACGAGGTAGCGAGTGTCGCGCGGCGTAAGCTCGGTCTGAGCTGGCCTGAAATTCTCGACATCACGGCGCAGTTGCGTGCGGTTTGCCCGGTAGTGCCGCTCACGGTGGAAACGCATGAGCGCGGATTGCAGCTCGCCGAGCGTTTCGGATTTTCCGTCTACGACAGCATGATTGTGGCGTCGGCTCTTTTGGCGGGATGCACGATCCTCTACACGGAGGACCTGCAGGACGGCCAAGTGGTGGATGATCGTCTCACCCTACGCAACCCATTCACCCCCTGTTGAACCGTGTCCACCGGCGCACGTGGTCATGTGCCTGCTCGTGCAACGGCCTATACTTTGCACATGACCTTCACCAGCCCATCATCGCCGTCACGTCCTTCCTTCGTCGCGGCCGACGCCGGCCTCGATAGCGTTCGCGCAGCAGTCGATGCAGCAGACGCGGGTGGCGGTGCTGCGAGCATCAGCGCCGACACCATCCGCATGCCGGGGCCGGCAGAAGACCGCGTGGTCCGGCCGGCATTGGCGGTTCTCTACCGTCTCGCCGTCGGTCCGAACGCCGATCATTATGTATCGCGGTTTTTTGCCTTCGAGCGCGGCCGGCGTGGTTGGCCCGGCTGGAGCTGGCCCGCGTTTTGGCTCGGCCCCACCTGGGCCGGTTACCGCGGGCTGTGGTTCGCGGCGTTCTTCTTTGCCATGTTGCCGCTGCTCGCCGCCGTCGTCTTCATCGCGATGAGCCCGGCGCTCGACCGCGCGACGTGGCTGTGGGAGGCGGGGGCGCTCATCGCGGTATGGGCATTGCCGAGTTGTCTCGCCGCCGCATGCGCGAATTACCTCTTTTATTGGCGCGTTCGCAACCAGTCGCTATCCGCGGAGCGCGAGACCGCGGGAGCCGTGGAAGCCGCGGCGCGCCTCAATGACCATCGCTCGACCACCTGGGTCGGTGCGACGGCAGGTGCCGCGGCCATTGCGCTCGTATATTTGGCCGTAACCGTCGATCTCGTCGATGCCCATCGGGATCATGTGGTGCGCCGCCACGTGCTCGATACCCTGGCAGCGGTGGGCACGCTCGAGCAGCAGGTGGTGGCGAACTGGACCACCGCGCGGCTGGTGCCACGCCAGACGGTGGCGGTGACTGCGGGTGGCGAAGGCGAGGGCGCCATCGAGGACATCCATGTCGATCCTGCAACCGGACGGGTGCGCGTGGCCTTCGGGCCGAACGTGCCGGAGCTCGCCGGCAAGACGATCCTGCTTGCCCCCACGCGCGACGAGCAGCAGCAGGTGCGCTGGCTCTGCGTGGCGGTTGGCATCGAAAGGGCTTATCTGCCCCCGGAGTGCCGGCCCTCCTGACGTTGCGGCGATGTTCCCGCGGTCTCGGGTCGCGCTATTCGGCCTTGGCGCCGGAGTCCTTCACCACGCGGGCCCATTTGACGGTTTCGGCGCGGATGTGCGCGGCGAAATCCTCAGGCGTACCGCCCGCCGCATTGGCACCGAGGTTGTGCATCCTTTCCTTGGCTTCCGGTGTCGCCAGCCACTTCACGCCTTCGGCATTGAGGCGGGCAATGGTCGCCGGTGGCGTTCCGGCGGGGGCCAGCACGCCGAACCACGACGAAGCTTCGAAGCCCGCCAACCCGGCCTCGGCCACCGTCGGGACATCGGGCAGCGCGGGGGTGCGATTGGCCGAGGTCACTGCGAGCGCGCGCAATTTTCCCGCCTTGATTTGCGGCAGGGCGGAGGGCAGGTTGTCAAACATGAGTTGCACCTGACCGCCGAGAAGATCCTGGATCGCCGGCGCGCTACCCTTGTACGGAATGTGCGTCATCTGCACGCCGGCCATGACCTTGAAGAGCTCGCCCGCCAGATGGATCGACGTACCGCTGCCCGATGATGCGAAGTTGAGCTTGCCCGGATTCGCCTTGGCGTAGGCGATGAACTCACCCACCGTACGGGCCGGTACCGACGGATGCACCACCAACACGTTGGGCACGCCGGCGACGAGTATCACCGGTGCAAAGTCCTTGACATGATCGTAGGGCATCTTTGCGTAGAGGCTGGGATTGATGGCGTGCGTGCCGACCGTTCCCATCAGCAAGGTGTAGCCGTCGGGTGCCGCCTTGGCGACAAGCTCGCTGCCGATGTTGC
>JANXZT010000244.1 GCA_025355395.1 Betaproteobacteria bacterium | reverse complement strand
GGAAATAGACAGCGAGCGCTGACAAATGAGATCCCACGCCAACGCCCGGGGGGGCTCCCTTCAACACCAGCGTGCAAGTGAGCGCAAAAAGCGCGGCGGCGAAGACGGCCGCCGTTGCCGTTGCGAACGCCGTAGCGTCGAGCCTGGCGAACGCCCACGCCAGGAGCATCCGACGACGATCAACCCGAGAAATATGAACCACCATGCCTATCGACCCAAAAGCCCAGTCCAATGAGGCGCGGCCCGCCCCGCGTCAACCTCGCCGCATCGGCCGTTCGTGCGGTCAGGCATTGACGGATCATATCTCACCATCCCTGTATTTGGCACGATCGGCGCCGCCTCGGTCACGACGGTTCCGGAAGTTGCGGCGCGCCACTGCCCCGCCTTCGATTTTGCGGCTCCCTGCGAGGCAAGGATGATCCGCCCGGCAGAGCAATACAATACGCTCGAATTGTGGCGAGACGGGGGGATCGTGAGAAGAGCAGGAGGCCTCAAAGTAGGACTTGTCGGCTGCGGCCGCATTGCCGAACTCGTTCATTTGAACGTCCTCCTGCGGCTGCCGAATGTTGAGCTCATCGCGTTCGCGGAATTGGATGCGAAACAGCGCGACCAAGTGCAGCGCCGTGCGCCGAAAGCGATGGCATTTGCGAGCTATCAGGAACTGCTGCAACTGCCCGAGCTTGATGCTGCCGTCATCTGCCTGCCTCCTGCGCTGCACGCCGAAGCCGCGATCGCTGCGTTCGAAAAGGGCAAGCACGTGTATCTCGAAAAGCCGCTCGCGACCAATCTCGACGATGCGAAGCGCGTACTTGCCGCCTGGAAGAAAGCGAATGCCGTCGGAATGATCGGGTTCAATTATCGTTTGAATCCACTCTTCCGGAAGGTTCGTGAGCACGTCGAATCCGGAACGCTCGGTCCTCTCGTCGGGGTGCGCTCTATTTTTGCCACGGCGGCGACCCGGATGCCAGGCTGGAAGCGCGCTCGAAACGAAGGCGGCGGCGTCCTGCTCGAGCTCGGTTCTCATCACCTTGATCTCTTGCGTTTCTTTTTTCAGCAGGAAATTCGCGAGATCCACGCCGAGCTCAAGTCTTATTCGAGCGATGACGACTCGGCGATGCTGCACTTGAGGCTCGCCAATGGTCTTGCGGTCCAGTCTTTTTTCTCCTTCACCGCTATTGAAGAAGACCGCTTCGAGATTTTTGGACAGAAAGGCAAGCTCAGCGTAGATCGGTACCGCTCGTCGGCAGTGGAGTGTGTCGAAGCCGGCCAGGAATTTTCGCTGGTTCACCGAATGCGGCGCGGTTTCTCTCAATTATCAGCCAGCGCGTACAGCATCAAAAGACATTTGGCGACTGGACAAGAGCCTTCCTATCGACCTGCGCTCGAGGCGTTCGTTTTGGCCGTCAACGGAGCTGTTGAGATCAGGCCCGACCTCGAAGATGCCTACCGCTGCCAGGAAATTATCGATGCGGCGGAGCGTTCGGCGCGCGAACGCCGGATAATCTGCCTGACCAACAGCGAAAAGTGATGCAACACCCACCGGATATGTCCTCACAGGATGGCCTGACTTCCCTACCGTTCAGGCTCCTCTAATTGGAATCACGACCTCCGCTTCAGGAATGCGGGTCATTCGAACCGGCTCTGCCTTGTGTCGCTTACTCCTTTGGCCTACAGTGCCCTTTGCCGGTCGCAAGCGCGAGATGCGGGCTGATACCAGGCCCCATGCAGACTTCAAATCCCTGAACCCGACTTTGCTTGTCGCTGAGCGAGGAGTCGCGCCAAATGGCCCCTTCTTCATGGCTCGTCCGCACGCATTACGTGCGCGTTTTCTTCCGTCGGTTGGGATTGAGATTGGGCGCGCTCGCCGAATCGACGAGCGCGCGGCAGTGACGGGATTGGCGCATCGACCTGTTGTACGCGCACGCCACTTAGGCGTCCGATGGACCCTCAGGGCCGCTTGATGCATGCCGATGAACCGGTGAGCGAGGAGCGCCCGCCGGTATCTCGATGGCGACACCGGCGCCGCTCGAAGCGTAATTGAACGAGGTCCAGGGCGTCGTGAGTGATCAAATAGCGGTGAGCCCGCACGAGACGTTCGACAATCCTCAGGCCTACATCCCCGGCGACCGCAGGCACGCGCTCGCCACGGGGAGTGAGATACCCGACCGCGTTCGTGGCGCGGCCCTGTTTGCAGACATCTCGGGCTTCACTCCCCTCACCGAGACGCTCGCCAAAGAGCTCGGTCCGCAGCGCGGCGCCGAGGAGCTTACCGCCAATCTCAACCGCGTCTTCCAGGCCCTGATCTCGGAGCTCGACCGTTTTGGCGGCCACGTCGTCTACTTCAGCGGCGATGCGATCACCTGCTGGATCGATGGCGACGATGGCGCGCGCGCCACCGCCTGCGGTCTCGCGATGCAGCGCACCATGAGTCAGGTTCAGGAGGTGGTAACGCCTGCCGGCGCGCGGGTGCGGCTGGCAATGAAGATCGCCGTCGCCGTGGGCGCCGCGCGGCGCTTCGTGGTGGGCGATCCCGATATTCAGCTTATCGATGTGCTCGCGGGCCGATTGATAGACGCCCTTGCCGCCGCCGAGCATCGTGCCGAAAAGGGCGAAGTGGTGCTCGAGCAATCGGCACTGGACTCGCTGGGCGACAGGGTTGAAGCAAGCGAGGTTCGGGTCGACCCGAGCGGACACCGGTGCGGCGTTGTCACCAGGATAATCGAAGCCGTTCACGCCGCCCCAGCGCCGGTGCTCGAGCATCCGCTGCCGGAAGACGTGGTCAGGGAATGGTTGCTGCCGTCGGTGTACGAGCGTCTTCACGCCGGGCGCAGGGAGTTCCTGGCGGAGCTGCGGCCGGCCATCCCGGTATTCGTTCGCTTCGGCGGCATCGACTACGATAACGACGACGGCGCGATCGCAAAGCTGGACGATTTCATCCGTCATGTGCAGCGGATTGTCACGTCCTACGGCGGCAATCTGCTGCATCTCGCCTTGGGCGACAAAGGTGCATACCTGTACGCCGCGTTCGGCGCGCCGCTCGCGCACGAGGACGATGCCGCCCGCGCCGCGGCCGCCGCGCTCGAGTTGCGCGAGCTTTCCTCCATTACCGCCGCCACCGACATCCAGATAGGGATTACCTACGGTCGTCTGCGCAGCGGCATGTACGGCCATGCGCAGCGGCAAACGTTCACGTGCCTGGGTGATGCAGTGAATCTCTCGGCCCGTCTCATGGCGAGTGCACCGCCAGGACAGATCTACGTCGCGGAGCAGGCACGTCGCGCCGCAGGCGATGTGTTCACATGGGAGAAGCTCGCGCCGATCATGGTGAAAGGCAAGGCCGAGCCGGTGCCGGTGTTCGCCCTCACCGGCTCCAAACGACAATCGCGCAGGCACTCAGGCAATGAGCTTCCGATCGTCGGACGCTGGGCGGAGCTCGACACCCTCGCGGCGCGTCTGGACGACGCGCTGGCTGGGCATGGGCGTCTGCTCGGCATCTGCGCCGAAGCCGGGATGGGGAAATCGCGGCTCATCGCCGAGTTCGTCCGGACGGCGAGACAGCGCGGCATTCTCGTCGGGCTCGGAGAGTGCCAGTCCTACGGCAAGAACGCGAGCTACTTCGTCTGGCGCGAGATCTGGTTCAGCCGATGACAATCTTGGCGCGTACTATTCCGCGGGTGGAACGGCGCCCGTGGCGACGACGCTTGCCCTGGTGTCACCACCGACCAGCGCCACCTATGGCGACAGCCCGCCCGTCACTGCGAAGCTCAGTGCGGGCGCGGGCGCGCCCTCGGTCACAGGCAAGCTCGTGACGATCTCGTTGGGAGGCGCGTCGCAAGCCGGGGTAACAGACTCCGGTGGCAACGTGACCGTCAACGTGCCCGTCTCTTCGCTACCCGGTACCTCCTACCAGTTGAAGGCGTCGTTCAGCGGCGACCAGGACTTGCTGCCGTCCTCCGTCAGCGGCGCGGGCGGTTTCCTCGTTTCCAAGGCACCCTCTAATCTCGTCGCCTTGTCGCCGCTCGGCGCCACGCTGACGGGAACGATCGGCGGCAAGTCATTGCCCATCGACGGGTCGGTCGCGTTTTCGCTCACGAGCACGCGGGGCAACAGAACGGTATTCGCAATCACCGATTATCTCGGCCAGGCGGTATTGCCGCCCCCGGGACTGCCCGCCGGTGATTGGATGGTCACCGCAGCGTCGTTTGGTGGCAACGCGACGTACAACGTCACCTCGCTTGGTCTCACAACGCAGACGATCAATATCCCGAAGGTCAACCAGACGATCACGTTTGCTTCGCTATCGAAGAACTTTGGGGATCCCGACTTCCCCGTCGCGGCGACCGCAACCTCACTTCTGCCCGTGTCGTTTATTGTCCAAAGCGGTCCATGCACGATCACCGGAACCAACGTGCACATCACCGGGGCGGGGCCGTGCAAGATCACGGCATCACAGGCAGGGAATTTTGATTTCAATCCTGCGGCTCCCGTTTCGAGAGATTTTGCCATCGCAAGCGCAATCAGTACGACATCGTTGTCCGCGGAACCCACGTCGGCCGTGGCAGGGCAATTCGTGACGCTGACCGCAACAGTCACGACGACACCCGCCGCCGCAGGCGCCCCAGTCGGCACCACAGTCACGTTCAAAGACGGTGCAACGCCGCTCGGCGTGCCGGTAGTGGTCAGTAATGGCAGCGCTTCGCTGTCGATCAGCAGTCTTTCAGTGAACACGCACTTGCTGACTGCCGTTTACAACGGTAACGCGAATGTCGGGACCTCGATCGGAAGCGTTAACATCATGGTCGAAAAGGTTGGGACTACGACCTCGCTTTTCGCGAACCCGGCATCGTCGGTCCCCTACGGAACGACGATCAACCTGGCGGCGACAGTGACTCCCGGCACTGCGACGGGAGCGGTTTCCTTCCTTGACGGCAACGCGACACTGGCTACCGCCACCCTTTCCGGCGGTACCCCGCCCGCGCCGGCCAGAGCGAGTCTTGCCACGAGCACCCTTGGCGTCGGCCCGCACAGCTTGACCGCGAGTTATGCAGGTGACACAAACGATGCGGTTTCGGTCAGTACGCCATTGACGGTAGTCATCAAGGAGGCATTCACCGCAACCGGGTCGATGCTCCAGGCGCGCACGTTCCAAACGGCCACGCTACTGAATGATGGTCGGGTTTTGGTCGCCGGTGGCAGCAGTGCGGGAGATGATGACCACCTGGCGAACCGTACCGCCGAGATCTTCTGCCCGGATCCCTACACCCTGCCCGCCACCCCCGCGCGCAATCTGGCGCAGTGGTGCCCGAACGGCGTCGGGAAATTCAGCCCGGCAGGCCGGGGCAACACGGCGAAAATCGGGGTCGGCAACCTGGTCACCGCCCGTTCGTATCACACCGGTACCTTGCTTCCGGACGGGACCGTGCTTCTCGCCGGTGGTTTCGATTCGTCCGGCCGCCCGACGGCGACGGCAGAAATCTACGATACGGCGGACCCCATTGCCGATCGGTTCACCGCCGTTGCGAATTTGCCTTATGCCCCGATCGGCCATACGGCGACACTGATCACCAAGGGCACCAAGCAGCTCGTGCTCGTGGTCGGCGGAATCAGCGCGAGCTCTCTGCTATACGATCCCGCGGCGAAGACCTGGACGCGCTCCGGATCGATGACCGAGGTCCGGTCGAACCACACGGCCTCCGTCATCATCGGCGCCAAGGTACTGGTCGCCGGCGGGACCGACATCTTGGGAAGAGCGCTGCAGACGACCAGGCTCTACGACATCGGGAGCGGAACATTCTCTCTCGGACCGACGATGCTCGCTCCGAGAGAGCTCCATACGGCGTCGGCGATCGCCAACAACAAGGTCCTTTTGGCCGGAGGGCTGGCAGGTACCCTCACCACCAGCACCGTAGCCTTGAACGTGTTGGCGGAGATCTTCGACCCGAGCAATACCGGGCAACCATTCACCGGCGCCAGCTTCGTTTCGGGAACCGGACGCTACGGGCACACCGCGTCAGCATTGCTCGGCGCCTCTGGGCCCGATGGTCGCGTGCTGGTCGCGGGTGGTGCCGTCAATATCCTCTGCGGGAAGCAACTCGCGGCGTCCGAGCTGTTTAGTTCGGGTACGTTCGCGACCGGCGCGGCGATGTCTGCGGCTCGCGTCCACCACACTGCGACCGTCCTGAAGGATGGCCGCGTGCTCGTCGCGGGCGGCTGGGGATCCATCGGCAGCAGTTGTGGCCCATTGAACACGGCGGAGATCTGGACCGGACCCCGGTCACCCTGAACCGGCAGGTTGACGGGACAGCCCCTTCGCGCGATCTCGAAGGGGCTTGTTCACTGATGTGAGCGGCACCGATCGCACCGATCGCACCGATCGCACCGATGCACGGCAATGCCTTTGTATCGTCCGACGCCGCGGGCATCGATCGGGTGGGAGGCCCATCCGCTTTGGCAGCGGTGGGTGCCAGTCATCCCGCCAGCCGGCTCAGTCCATCCGCCAGATCCGAAAGTAAATCGTCGACATCCTCGAGGCCAATGTGCAGGCGCAGGCACGGTCCTGCGGCGTGCCACGAGGTCGCGGTGCGGGCGAGTTGCGGTTGGATGGGAATGATGAGGCTCTCGAAGCCGCCCCAGCTAAAGCCCATCCTGAATAGTCGCATGTGGTCCAGCATGGCCGCGACACGCGCCTGCGCAATGGGCTGCAGGATTACGCCGAAGAGCCCCGATGCGCCCTGAAAATCTCGCTGCCACAACACATGGCCGCGGGCGCCCGGCAGCGCTGGATAGAGCACCTCCTGCACTTCGGGACGGGTCGCGAGCCAGGACGCGATTTTGAGCGCGCTGCGCTGATGTTGCGCCAGGCGCACCACCAGCGTGCGCAAGCCGCGGAGCCCAAGGAAAGCATCATCGCTCGACGCCGTCACGCTGATGTCGGTCCAATAGCGGTGCAAGGCGGGAAAGGTGGCCGCATTGGCCACGATTACACCCAGCAGCACATCGGAGTGTCCGCCGATGTATTTGGTCGCCGCGTGCACCGAAACATCGACGCCGTGATCGAAAGCGCGAAAGCCCAATGGCGTGGCCCATGTGTTGTCGAGAACGAGCTTGGCGCCCTGCGCATGCGCCGCCGAGGCGATGGCGGGAATATCCTGGACTTCGAAGGTGAGCGAGCCTGGTGACTCGGCGAATACAACGCGGGTGTTGGAACGAAACGACTGCACGATGTCCACGCCGGCGAGCGGATCGTAGTAGCTCACCTCGATGCCGCAACGGACGAGATGGTTGTCGCAAAACCGCCGCGTGGGTCCGTAGACCGAGTCGGTGACAAGCACGTGATCGCCCGCCGACAGCAACGCCAGCAGCGGCAACGTTGTCGCCGTCAATCCGGAAGGCACCGCGAGCGCGCCATGGCCGCCTTCCAGCGCGGCGATCGCGTCCTGCAGATCGCGTACCGTGGGCAAACCATGCAAGCCATAGATCAGCCCGTCGTACTGTCCGCGTTGCGCCGCCTCGAGGTCGGCCATCGTGGGAAAGAGGATCGTGGACGCGCGAAAGACCGGCGTATTGACCGCGCCGTGAAAGCGCTGCGGGTTGCGTCCCAGGTGACCGACCTCGGTCGCGGGCCGATTCTTCGGACTGTCCGTCATGACGGCTTTCGGGCGGGTGCGATTTCGCGGCATACGGCGGCAACCTGGGTAGCTACCGGCAAGCCCACGTCGACGACGATGGCGTCCGCCGGCTCCTCCAATGTTGCAAACTGGCTTTCGAGCAACGACGCCGGCATGTAATGGCCGTCGCGCAACGCGAGACGTGACGCAATGGTGCTGCGATCGCCTTTGAGGTAGACGAAATGGACGTCGTTTGCCTGCTGCAGCCTTGCACGATAAGCGGCCTTGAGCGCCGAGCACGCGAGCACCGCATTCTCACCGCGCTCTTCGATGGCGATCAATTCATCACGCAGCCTATCCAGCCAGGGCCAGCGGTCAGCATCGGTCAGCGGTATGCCGGCGGCCATCTTCGCCACATTGGCGGGCGGATGAAAGTCGTCGGCGTCGAGAAACGTCCAGCCGGTCGCAGCGGCAAGCGCGCGGCCGGTGGTGCTCTTGCCGGAGCCGGACACGCCCATCATCACCACGATCATGATTTGTCTTTCCGCCGGAGTCGGCAACGATGGGTGCAATGGTGGGGCCGACATTGTTTCGAGCTCCGCAAGGCAATGAGGGGCTGAAAGGCTACCTTGGCATGACCTCGCGTGATAGGCAATCACCATTTCGCTCAATTCACCGCATTCGTAAAAAGCGTCGTGCGCCCACCCGCGTCATGAAGACGCCATCTCCCGCAACTTGGGCCGGCGGGTCACCAGGATGGCGGCGCTGACCAGCAACGCACCACCCGCCCATATTCTTGGGGTGGGCGCCTCGGCCAGCAATAGCCACGCGAGCAGGATTCCGTACACCGGCTCGAGCGCCGCAATCACACTCGCCGCATGCGCCGTGATGACGCGCAGGCTGAAGATGAAGAGCGTGTGCGACAAGGCGGTGCACAGCACCCCCAGCACCAATATCAGGACGAGGTCGCGCGGGCCGGGCATGCCGCCCACGGCCAGCGCAGGCCACGCAAACGGCAGCAGGCACGCCGCCGCGGCCGCATTTTGCCAGAACGCGATGTCAAGCGCCGTACGCCGGGCCGCGGCCGAACGGTTCATCACAGCCAGGAGGGCAAACGAGAAAGCCGACACCGTTCCCCACGCCAATCCCTCGAGCGTCGCACTATGGATTGACCATTCGGGGATCAGCAGGACGAGTCCGGTCACGACCAGCACCGAAGTCGTCGCGTCCGCCACCTGCCAGCGCCGGCGCAGCAGGACTCGTTCCAGCAGCAGCGTAAACACCGGAAAGGTCGCATAGCCGAGGAGGCCAATCGCGACACTCGATGCCTGAATGGCCGCAAAGAAGGTGACCCAGTGCAACGCGAGCACCGCACCATTGGCCAGCATGCGCAACTCGAAGCGACGCTTGGGCAAGTCCGCCCGTTGCCGAATCATCGCCAGCACGACCGCAGCGATCAGCGTGCGGCCAAGCACGATCAGCACGGGCGACAACGCCAGCCATTTTCCGAACAGACCGGCGAAGCCAAAAAGCACCACGGCGACATGCAGGGCAACGAGGCCTTGAGCGTTGGAAGGGGCTGACGGTTCGTTCATGGACTTGAAGTATGCAGGTCATGCGGACCCACGCCGGCTCATCCTACGCGAAGTCTCCAACGGCCTATTGACACTTACGGATCTGTATGACAAGAGCTCCGTCATTCCGGTAGTGGTCTACCGAACCACTACCGTCATTCCCGCGCAAGCGGGAATCCATTTGTTACGTGCGAAGTATGACAAGGGCTCCGATAGGGGTCGGGAAGGGCCAAGGCCCTCCCCGCCCTCCGAACTGTACGTGCGGTTCTCCCGCATACAGCTCTCCAGTCGGTGGTTGCTTCATCGAGATTGGCTCGCCAAGACATGGGC
>JANXZT010000202.1 GCA_025355395.1 Betaproteobacteria bacterium | reverse complement strand
GAAAAAAGGCTCGAAAATCTGGCTGCGAAGCTCGGCGGGAATGCCGGGACCGTCATCACTCATTTCGCATATTACGGCATCGCCCATATAACCCGGCCTGGCCGCGATGCGAATGCTGCGCTCTTTTTTCTGGCAATGCTGCCAGGCGTTACGCACCACGTTCCAGACGATCTGGTTCAAATGACCGCGGTCGAAGATTATCTGGAGCTCGTCGGCAATCAAAATCATCACCGCGCCGGCGGGAATGCTCTCGGCCTGAGCGATTTCGTCGACCAGCGAGCGCATGAACTCGGCCAGAGCGATGGCCTCGGGCTGCTGGCGGTCGCGGCGATTGAGCTGCAGCACTTCGCCGACAATGCGGTCGATGCGCTTGGCATTATTGCGAATCATGGCCAGCAGGCGCTGGCCTTCCGGGACCACCGCGTTATCCTCTTCCAGCAGTTGCGCGGCCTGGTTGATGGCCGAGAGGGGATTGCGCACCTCATGAGCGATCGATGCGGTGAGCCGGCCCATCGCGGCGAGCTTCATCTGCTGCGCCTCGGTCTGCGCGCGGCCAAGATCTTCGAGGTAGATGAGTGTGCCGCCGTTCAAGCCCGAGCCAATGCGCACCAGGCGCACCCGAAGCAGGCGCTGCGTCGCCTCCACCTTGAATGGCGGCAGCGGCTCGGCGTAGTCCTCGTGCCATCGCCGCCAGTAATCGTGCAGGGTCGACGAGAACTCGGCAAGGCGCATGCCGCCGCGCATTCGTCCGAAGCCGCCGAGCAGCCGCGTCACCTGCGCGTTATGTCCGCGCACCACCCCGTTCAAGTCGACTACCAGCACACCGTCCTGCATGTCCTGGATGATGAGACGATTGACCTGCTCCAGGTTGGCGACATCGATGCCGCGCTGCGCTGCGAGATCCTCGGATGCCTGGGTGTAGCGGCCGAGCGCGACGGCAATCGCCACCGTGGCGAAGAAACCGAAACCGATGAGGCCCGTCTGGAACGGTTGCGCGCCCCCGATCTGGCCCTCCACCAGCCGCCACAGGTCGAGACCCAGCAGCACGAAGGTGGCAAGTGCTGCATGGAAGAATGCGGTGCGGGTGCGCAACAGCCAACCGCTCGCCGCGAGCTGTGGAAAAAGCAGGATCGGCAACGAGCCGCCCGTGCCTCCGCCCGCCACCATGACGAAGGCGATGCAGATCACGTCTCCTGCCAGCAGCGAAGACACGAGCGGAGGTGCCGGCAGCGGCAGCGGCTCGCGCTGGATCCACCAGAACGTTCCCAGACCAAATGCGAAGTAAATGCCGGCGGCGAGCAGAAAGGTGTTCGGCGCGGCGATGCCCAATACCTTGAGATCGAGCAGGAACGCGGTACCGAGCAGCACCGCACCGCAGATCGCACGGTATAGCCCGACGATCCAGAGGATGCGGCGGCCCGAGTCGTTGAGGGAGATCGGCGCCGGCGGCTCGTATGCGGGAGCGGCCGGGTTGGGCTGGAAGGTGGCGCGCTGCATGGAAGTTCTTATGGCAGCAGTCGTGGGCGGCGTCAACGGGAAAGGCACGCGGGGTCTCCGCAGGTCAACCCGGCGGGACCCGGCTTCGCGTCCGCGCGCGGCACGAATACGCCGCAGTGCACGCAGCGCACCATCGTCTGGGTTGGCGCGTTGGCGCGCTGGTCGTGGCGGCGTTTTGCTTTCTGCGCGTTCACCAGTCGCAGCACGAACAGCACCGCGAAAACAATGACAATCCAGATCAGCACCTTGCCCATGGCGGTCAGAGCACCTTGCCCGGGTTGAGGAGCCCGGACGGATCGAGCGCGAATTTCACCGCACGCATGAGCTCGATTTCGAGGGCGCTCTTGTAGTGCGTGAGCTCGGCGCGTTTCAACTGGCCGATGCCATGCTCGGCGCTGATGCTGCCGGCGCGCGCTGCAACCATGTCGTGCACGATGCGGTTCGCGGCGGGAGCATTGGCCAGAAAATGCTCGGATGATTCGTTCGCGGGGGCGGAGAGGTTGTAGTGCAGGTTACCATCGCCCAGATGTCCGAACACCACGAAGCGCACGCCGGGAAACGCGCGGTTCAATGCTGTCTCCGCGGTCACCAGGAATTCCGGGATCACCGAAACCGGCAGCGAAATGTCGTGCTTGATGTTGAGGCCCTCGCGCCGCTGTGCCTCGGAGATGTTCTCGCGCAATGCCCATAGGGTCTGTGCCTGCTCTCCGGATTGCGCTATCGCCACATCGACGGCGTCCCCTCGCTCCAGCGCTTTGCCCAACGCCCGCTCAACATCGGCTGGCAACCCGCCGCCCGCCGCAGTGTCATCGGCTTGCACCAGCACGTACCACGCATGGCCGGGCAGCGGATCGGGAAGCTCCGGATGATGCTTCCGGCACATCGCGAGTGCGACACCGGAGATCAACTCGAAACCCACGAGACGATCGCCGAGAGATGATTTCAGTCCGCGCAAGAGATCGACGGCACGCTGCGGGTCGGCGACGGCGGCGAGCGCCGTTGCGCGATGCGCGGGTGCGGGGAAGAGCTTAAGCACGGCCGCGGTGATGACGCCGAGCGTGCCCTCGGCGCCCACGAACAGGTGTTTCAGATCGTAGCCAGTATTGTCCTTGCGCAAGCCGCGCAGACCGTCCCACACTCGGCCATCGGCAAGCACCACCTCGAGCCCGAGCACGAGATCGCGGGCATTGCCGAAGCGCAACACTGCCGTGCCGCCGGCGTTGGTCGACAGGTTGCCGCCGATGGTGCAGCTCCCTTCGGAGCCCAGCGAAAGCGGAAAATTCAGGCCTGCCGCGGCCGCCGCGGCCTGCACCGAAGCGAGCGGTACGCCTGCTTCCACGGTGATGGTGGCGTTTGCAGGGTCGGTAGCGCGCACGCGGTTCATCCGCAGCAGCGAGAGGACGACGGCATGTCCGCTGTCGTCCGGCGTCGCCCCGCCGCACATTCCGGTATTGCCGCCTTGCGGGACGATTCCGACCTGCGCGTCGGCGCATGCGCCCACCACCGCGGCCACTTCGGCCGTGTTGCCGGGGCGTACTACGGCAAAGGCGCGGCCCTGATACCGCCCGCGCCAGTCGAGGAGGTAGGGCTGCATTGCCGCAAGGTCGGTCAGAACGTGGGGGGCGCCGACGGCAGCTTCGAGCCGCGTCCGCAAATTTGCGCCGATGTCCATCATGGACGAGGATAATAGCGAATTATCGCCGACGCTTGTAGAAGCAGAATTGCCGAGTTCCTGATATCGGCCCGAACCCAGGCGGCGGGCTTCGTTCACGCAAGTCCACCACCATCAGCATGCGGTAAGCAGTGCGATGGCGCAAAACGAGGGAGAGAGGTATGAGGACGTTGTTGCTCTGGAGCGGCCGTCTCGCCGGATCGCTAGGTATTTTGCTTTCGGCGATAGCGATCGCGGCACGCCTTGCGGGTATGTACACCATCAGCCAGTTTCAGTCCGGCACGGTGTTGCAGGCGGGACTTGCCGCCATGCTGGTGGGCTGCCTCGGTTATCTCGCCACGATCGCCGAAAATGAGCGACGATACCTCTGATCAAAATCCGCTTTCGCCGCACATCGCACGCTCGCGTTGCTTACTCAGTCGTTTCCGGAGGCAAAATGACGCAGTCCCGATCGACCCCTCCGCCACCTGGCGGCTTTCCGTTCTCTCCTGAAGAAGCGCTCCAGTTCATGCAGCGCATGTGGAATCCTCTGGGCGTACCGATGCCGGGATTCCCGTTGCCCGGCACCGTCGCCGCAGGTGCGTCCATTCCGCCGGCAATGGGCATGGGATTTCCGAGCCCAGCGACCATGTTCGCAACCCTCGATCCGGCCGAAATCGACCGCAAGATCGGCGAGCTTCGAGTCATCGAAGGCTGGTTGCAGATGAGCCTTAATCTGATGCAGATGAGCATCAAGACGATGGAGCTGCAGAAGGCCTCCCTGGAGGCATTACGCTCGGCGCACAGCCCCGCCGAGCCCGCGGCCGACAAGGGGCGCAAGAAATGAGCGCGAACCACGCCTGTCGGCGGGTCCTTTGATGAGCCTCCTCCTTTATTACGGTTCCGGTTCACCCTATGCGTGGCGGGTGCAACTCGCACTCGAGCACAAGGCGTTGAGGTATGAGCGAAAGGTGCTGTCGTTCTCGGCAGGGGATACGCGTAAGCCGGAATTTCTGGCGCTCAATCCACGCCATCGGGTGCCGGTGTTGGTGCACGACGACTTCGCGCTCTACGAGTCGAACGCCATCGTCGAATACATCGACGAAGCATTTCCCGGACGCGGCGCCCCGCTTTTTCCGGGCGACGCCCGTCAGCGCGCGCGTATTCGTCGCCTGATCCTCGAAGTCGATAACTATCTCGACAAGGCGGCCGACCCGGTGTGGAGGCAGGCCTTTGACACCGAGCCGGAAAAGCGCGACGCCGCGGCGGTCGATGCCGGCAAGCAGGCGCTCGCCGACGAGTTCGCGCTATTCACGGCAGCGATGGACGGCGAATTTCTGGCGGGCCCGCTTAGCGCAGCGGATTTCGCGCTGTATCCGGCCCTTGCGCTGATTCGGCGTTGCGAGCGTAAGCTCCTCGGGTTTTCGCTGGACGCGCTGCTCACGCCGGCGCTGCGGACGTGGGTGACACGCATCGAAGCCTTGCCGTTCTTCGACGCGACGGTGCCGCCGCACTGGAAGGCGGCTTAGAAGGAGATTCCATGGAACTCATCACCAGGGCCTTCGGACCTATGGCGCCGATCCCCGCCGAATTCGCGTTCGGAGTGATTGACGCTGCAACGCATGTGAAACTTTCCGGTAATCGCAATCCGGATTTTGACTGGCGCGATTTGCCCTCCGGAACACAATCGCTGGCACTCATCTGTCACGATCCCGACGTACCTTCCAAAGGCGACGACGTGAACAAGGAAGGACGCACGGTGCCGGCATCATTGCCGCGCGTCGACTTCTTTCACTGGGTTCTGATTGATCTCGCGGCCGACGCCAAGCCCATCGCCGCGGGCGAATTCTCGGAAGGCGTTACGCCGCGCGGCAAGCCCGGGCCTCATGCGCCGCGCGGCGCCCGGCAAGGCATCAACGATTACACCAGCTGGTTCGCTAGCGACAAGGACATGGCGGGGCAATATTTCGGCTACGACGGTCCTTGCCCGCCGTGGAACGATGCGATTGCGCATCGCTACGTTTTCACGCTCTACGCACTCGATGTGGCGCGCCTCGATGTCCATGGCGCTTTCACCGGAAACGAAGCGCGGGCGGCGATGGCCGGCCGGATATTGGCGCAAGCAAGGATCACCGGCCGCTATACGCTTAATCCAGCCGTGCGGCTTTAGCTCCTACGCGCGGCCGAGCCACGCGGCGCGACGCGCTCCCACCTCGTCGCCCACCGCGTCGAGCGCCAGCCAGCAGGTGTCGTGGGGCGCGGCCGTGAGCGCGCATGCGACAGTTCTTAATTCGTCGCGCCGGAATGCGTGCAGGGCGACGGTGTCACCCGGCGCGTGTTGCGAGCAAAGCTTCTCCAGCGCGTTCTCCGACGCCCGCAAGCCGTCGATGGCGACCAGCACATCGCCCGCGGCCAGTCCGGCGCATTCCGCTGGACCGCCGCGATACACGTGTTGCAGGCGAGGCTCGTTCCCCGCGGCCACCTTGGCGCCGATCCAGACCCGGGGCTTGTCTTGGCCGTCGCGCTTGCCGGGCTTGCCGCCGCGATCGGTGGTGCCCTCAGCCGCGCGGACGTGCAGGGTGATGCCCAATTCCCCGAGCAATGCGGCAAGCAGCGGATCCTCGGTGCCGTACACGTAGCGCGCGAAGAAGTCGTCGAGCGGGACGCCGGCGATTTCGGCGGCAAGGCGCGGAATGCCGTCTTCCGGGACGCCGATACCGGTTTCCCCATAGCGTCGCCAGAGCGCGCGCATCAGCGCGTCCAGCGAGGCGCCGTGGCGTCGCAAGGTCAGGTCGAGGGAGAGCGCTACCAGCGAACCCTTGGCATAGTAACTGACCACCGCGTTGGGGCTGTTCTCGTCCTGCCGATAGAACTTGATCCAGGCATCGAAGCTCGATTCGGCGACGCTTTGCACCGCGCGACCAGGGCCCCGCAATACCGTCGTCATCGTGCGTCCCAGGAGCTCCAGGAAATCATCGATGGTGATGACACCGCTGCGCACCAGCGCAAGATCGTCGTAATACGAGGTGATGCCCTCGAACGCCCACAACTGCCGGGTGTAGTTCTCGCGCGCAAGATCGTAGGGCGTGAAGGCGGCCGGTTTGATGCGCTTGATGTTCCAGCTATGGAAGTACTCGTGGCTCGCGAGTCCGAGAAACGTCCGGTAATCTGTCGAAACTCCGTTCATTCCCGGCAGCGGCAACTCATCGCGCTTGCACAGGAGGCTGGTGCTGGCGCGGTGCTCCAGCCCACCATAGCCTTCGCCCACCGCGGCGACCAGAAATACATAACGATCGAACGGTGCACGGCCGTTGGGTGCGCCGTGGAATAGATCGCACTGCCACGCGCACACCTTCTGCAAATCGGCGGCGAGCCGGTCGGTATCGGCGCGATGCCGGCCGCTGATCGCAATGTCATGGACTGCGCCGCCCGCCTCGAATGAGGCCAAGCTGAAATCGCTCATCTCCACCGGGTGATCGATCAGCGCGTCGTAGTTCTCGGCGCCATATTTTCCGAAGCCGTGAAGTGCGGCCCCGCGGCGCGGCATTGCGGTGGCGACTCGCCAGCGGGAAAGACCGCTATCTGTCGGCGCAACGATTTCCACTTCGCAGGCAACCGCTTCGAGCCCGTCGGGGCACAGGAAAACCGAGGGCCCGTTGAAGTATCCGCGGTCGCCGTCAAGATAGGCTGTACGCACGGAAAGATCGTACGCATAGATTTCGGCGATGACAGTGAGGGGTCCCGAACAGGGGGCGGCACGCCACACATCCTTGGCTTCCTTTTCGATCGCCACGGCGCCGCTCGCATTGCGCGCATGCACGCGCGTGAACTGGCGTGCAAACTCGCGGATGAGATAACTCCCCGGAATCCAGGTGGGCAATCTAAAGCGCTGGCCCACCGCGTCGGGTGTGGCAACCGTGCACTGCACTTCGAACAAGTGAGCGAGGGCGTCGAGTACGGCAATCCGGTATTGGATGGAGAGAGTGGCAGACACGGCGACCCGTCAGGGGTGTGCGATCATTCGACTTGTTCGCTCACTCGATGCGCAGGTTCGCGGACTTCACCACTTTGCTCCAGCGGTCCTGCTCGGCCTTGATGAACGCGGCGAATTCGGCAGGCGTTCCGCCGCCGGCTTTTGCGTCGTCATTGGCGAAGCGCGTCGTGATCGCGCTCGATTTCAATGCCTTGTTGATCTCGACGGAGAGCTTGTCGATGACATCCTTCGGGAGCCCTGCGGGTCCGATGATTCCATACCACTGCGAGGTCTCGAAGCCGGGGTAGCCGAGTTCCGCCACCGTCGGCACGTCCGGCAGCGCAGGGATACGTTCCGGCGTGCCTACAGCGATGGGACGCAGCTTTCCGGATTTGACGTGCGCCATCAGCGCGGGTGTGCCTGCTGACGCCGCCTCGAGCCGACCGCCAAGGAGGTCCTGCAGTTGCGGACCGGTGCCGCGATAGGGGACGTGCACCACGTCAATTCCGGTGACGAACTTGAGGTATTCGAAGGCAAGATGACCGGCGCTGCCATTGCCCGCCGACCCATAGTTGAGCGCGCCGGGCTTCTGCTTCGCGAGCGCCACAAACTCCTTGAAGTCCTTTGCCGGAACGCTCGCATTGACCACGAAGATGTTGGGCACCTTGGCGAGAAGCGCAATGGGGACGAAGTCCTTGTTCACGTCGTAGGGTTGGCGCGCCATGGCGTACGGGTTCACCGCCAGCGTTCCGACGTGGCCGAGGATCAGCGTGTAACCATCGGGAGCAGCTTTCGCGACTTCGGACATGGCGATCGTTCCGGCGCCGCCGGCACGGTTCTCGACAATCACGCTCACGCCCATCAAGCCGGTAAGTTCCTGTGCCACCGAACGCGCCACGATCTCGGAGGTGCCACCGGGAGCGAACGGGACCACGATGCGAATCGTCTGGTTCGGATAGGAGGATTGGCCCAAGGCGCCGCCTGCAACCACGAATAGCAGGACAGCGAACATTGCGGCTTTTTTGAGCATGAGAATTCCTTAAGCGATGATTGCAACGTATCATAAATGGCGGCTCGGCTGCCATTCGGGATTGCGGAAGGTGAGGACGGCAATCGCAACACTTCCGGCAATCCCGTGAGGCGGAACCCGGCGTCTTCCTCGAAAATGGATCCCCGCGTTCGCGGGGATGACGGTAGTCGAGCGCGGCCGCGACGCGCGAGCGATTCCACCGCCTCGAAAATGGATTCCCGGGTTCGCGGGGATGACGAAGTCCAGATTTCCGCCATCATGCATATTCGTAAAACTCAACGATCAAGCGCGTGAAAGAGACCATTTGGTAGCCAGGAATGACGCCCTCGAACCCGTTGATGTGCTCATCGTCGGCGGCGGTAATGCCGGGATCTGTGCCGCGTTGAGCGCGCGGGAGGAGGGCGCCTCCGTCACCGTCCTCGAGGCCGCGCCACGGGACTTTCGCGGTGGCAACAGCCGCCACACGCGCAATCTGCGTTGCATGCACGCAGCGCCAACGGACGTGCTGACCGAAGCTTATCTGGAAGACGAATACTTCGAAGACCTGCTGCGGGTGACCGGAGGCGAGACCAACGAGCAACTCGCGCGCATGACCATCGTCGCGTCCGCCGGCTGTCCGGATTGGATGAAGCGCTACAGCGTGCGCTTCCAGCCTGCTCTCGGCGGCACGCTGCATCTGGGGCGGACCAACGCGTTTTTCCTGGGGGGTGGAAAGGCCCTCCTCAACACCTGTTACGCGGCAGCGCAGCGCCTGGGTGTGCGCGTCTTCTACGATGCTGCCGTCGAGGCGTTTGGGGTGGACGATGGTCTTTTTCGGGAAGCCACGGTGCAGCGCAACGGCACCACCCAAACGATTCGCGCGAAGGCGATGGTGCTCGCCGCCGGCGGGTTCGAGGCGAATCTGGAATGGCTCGAAGAGGTGTGGGGTCCGGCGGCGAGGAACTTCATTATCCGTGGTACGCCGTACAACCGGGGCATCGCGCTCAAGGCGCTCCTCGCCCACGACGTTGAAGCGGTCGGCGATCCCACGCAGTGCCATGCGGTGGCCATCGATGCCCGCGCACCGAAATTCGATGGCGGCATTGTCACGCGCCTCGACTGCGTGAGCCTCGGCATTGTCATCAATCGGGAGGGCGAGCGTTTCTACGATGAGGGCGAGGACTTTTGGCCCAAGCGGTACGCCATCTGGGGTCGCCTGGTCGCGGCTCAACCCGAGCAGATCGCCTACTCGATCATCGATTCCAAGGCCATCGGCCGCTTCATGCCCTCGGTGTACCCGGCCATTACAGCCGATGCTATTCCCGAATTGGCGGCCAAGCTCGATCTGCCGGTCGACGCCGTCGCGCGCACTGTCGCGGCTTTCAACCAAGCAGTGGTGCCGGGCACGTTCGATCACACGGCGCTCGACGATTGCCGCACCCGGGGACTCTCGCCCGACAAGACCCACTGGGCCTTGCCGCTCGATCGGCCCCCGTTTTACGCCTATCCGCTGCGGCCAGGCATCACGTTTACGTATCTCGGCGTGAAAATCGACGCGCGGGCGAACATCATGATGAAAAGCGGTAGTCCCTCACCCAACATGTTCTGCGCCGGAGAAGCGATGGCGGGAAACATCCTGGGGCAGGGCTATCTGGCGGGCATTGGCATGACCATCGGCACGGTCTTCGGCCGCATCGCCGGACGGGAGGCGGCGCGCTGTGCGACTCGATGAACTGATTGCCGAAGGCGAGCGGGTCATGACCGTTTGCAATGCCTGCCGCTACTGCGAGGGCTACTGCGCCGTATTCCCGGCGATGGAACGCAGGCTCACCTTCGCGCCGGCGGATCTGAATTATCTCGCCAACCTTTGCCACGGCTGCGGCGAATGCTATTACGCCTGCCAATATGCGCCGCCGCACGAGTTCGCCATCAATGTTCCGAAGGTGCTGACGCAGATCCGCGGCGCGTCGTATCGGCAATACGCGTGGCCGTCGGGCTTTGCGCGGCTATTCGATCGCAATGGCCTCATCTCTTCGCTCGTGCTTGCGGTGTGCCTTGTGCTGGCGCTGCTGCTTGCTTCATTGGTGTCGCGCCCAACCGGCGTCCTGGATCCCCCCGTCAAGCCGGGAGATTTCTACGCGGTCGTTCCGCACGGCGTCATGGCGTGGGCGTTCGGCCTCGTGAGTCTCCTGGTCGTGATGGCGTTGGTCGGCGGTTTCTTGCGCTTCTGGCGGGAGAGTGGCGAAGGGTTGAAAACGTTCGCTCAACCGTTCGCTCTTCGCGCCGCGCTCGCGGACATCACGAAACTCGAATATCTCGATGGACGTGGAGCGGGGTGCACCTACCCGGACGCACAGCAGTCACAGGCACGGCGTTGGTTTCATCACCTGACCTTCTACGGATTCCTGCTCTGCTTCGCGGCAACATGCGTCGGCACGCTGTACCACTATGGCTTCGGGTGGCAAGCGCCCTATGAATGGCTGAGCGTTCCGGTCATTCTGGGAACGCTCGGAGGGACGGGACTGCTGATCGGAACGGCGGGACTTTACTGGCTCAAGTCCATCAGCGACAAGGCGTTGGCCGATCGTGAACAAAACGGGATGGACATCGCATTCATCGCGCTTCTCTTTCTCACCAGCCTCACCGGCTTGCTGCTGCTTGGATTCAGGGAAACCGCAGCGATGGGCCTTTTTCTGGTCGTGCATCTCGGTGTCGTGATGGCGCTTTTCCTGACATTGCCGTATGGGAAATTCGTGCACGGCATTTATCGCGGCGCCGCGTTGGTAAGGTATGCGCTGGAGCGGTCGCGGCCCGGGTTGACGATGGGGCGCGAACAGTGAAGGCCAGAGGTGGTCATTCACACCAATTCTTCCTCGTGGGTATGAATTCGATGGTGATCCCCGCCGGCAGCGAATACTCGATCCGCTCGTCTCCGACGTACCCGAACGCCCGGCACAGCCGATGCCTGGGACGTGTCGCCATCAGCTCGACCGAGCGGAATCCACAGGCCAACGCCTCGGATTCGCAACGCTTGATCAGTGCACTTCCGATTCCGCAGCGCGCCCGGTCCGGCCGGACGAAAAACGCGCGAATCCGCGCCGAATCGCGGATCGGATCCAGCAACCCGGACTCGCGCCGGGCCTGTTGGTCGCCACCGAAGAGGGTCTTCCTTCGACTCCATCCGCCGCATGCGACGATGTCGGTTGCAACCTCGGCAACGAAGTACGTGCCATCACGGATGAGCTCGGAGTCAAGACCAAATGCCGTGCCCAAGGCGGCCTCGATTTTCGCATCCGTGTAGTCACCGCGGCTCAAGCCCCGCACGGATTCGCCAATCAGGCGATCCAATACAGGCGCATCGTCGAGGCGCGCCTTGCGCAAGGAGAATGCCACGACCCGGCGTGTCCCGAGGCTAGTCATCGACGCTACGAATGATACGAATCGATGCCATTAAGCTCTCTTTCCCCCGCAAATGACTGGTGAGCCAGAGAATGGGGCTGGAAGCGTGGCGAAAGTCGTTGTTCTGGCGCCCCGAAGACGAATCGAACGTCCGACCTGCCCCTTAGGAGGGGGCTGCTCTATCCACTGAGCTACCGGGGCGTGCGCGAGCATTTTAGCGTAAAATTTGCGCCGTTCCCGCTGTTCATCCCGAAGGAAATCAATGGTTAAGTGGTTGCTGATCGCTTTTGTGGTCGGCGTGGCGCTGTTGCTGTGGCGGATGACCGCGCATGCCAATCGGAATCTGCCTGAAGCAGGCGACCCCGCTCCGGATTTCAGTCTGCCGGACCAGAACGGCAAAGTTCATGCGCGCGATGATTTTCGCGGCAAATGGCTGGTGATGTATTTCTATCCGCGTGACGACACGCCGGGCTGCACTGAGCAGGCGGCGCAGTATCGCGATGCGATGCGCGAGATTGAAGCCGCCGGCGCGACCGTCTGCGGCGTAAGCGTCGATGACAGCGAGAGCCATGCGGCCTTTGCGCGCAAATACAATCTGCCATTCGCGTTGCTCGCTGACAAGCGTGGCGAAGTGGCAGCGCGTTACGGCTCGCTGCGCGATTTCGGATTTATTAAAATCGCCAAGCGTAATACTTTTTTGATCGATCCGCAGGGCAAAGTGTCCAAGGTCTACCTCGGTGTCAATGCGGCGCGCAACGCCGCGGACGTAACCAATGATTTGAAGCGGCTCGTAAAGACATGATTAAAAGCATAGACCACATCGTCCTCACCACGAGCGACCTGGAGAAATGCACCTGGTTCTA
>JANXZT010000179.1 GCA_025355395.1 Betaproteobacteria bacterium | reverse complement strand
CGCGACCGGCCGCCATTTACTTCGCGCAGGAACGCGGTGCTCTTGCCCTCGGCTACGGTGGTTCCGGTCAATGCGAACTGCCCGCGCGGCATCACGGGTTTCGCGGCTTCCTGGGCCGGCACCGGCGCCGGTCGGCGAGTGGGGTTGAAGAGGGTGCGCTCAAGCGTCTCGCGCCGTGCTTCCACCCCGCCTTCGATGCCATATTCAGGTAGCAGGGCCCCGGCGACCTGCGTCTGTGCGGCAGGGAGCGGCGACGGGCTAGCCTGTGCGGCAGCGCGGCCCCAACCGGTTTCCATCCCAAGCACCGTCGCCAGCGCGGTCAACGGAATCAGCCACCAGATAAGATCGCGCGTACGCGACGAGAACGATGAAAGCATTGGAGTCACCCTCGCGATCCTGACGGATTAGCCGCAGGTTGCGCCTTCGCCGGGGCGGCCCCGGTGCGCGCTGCTCCGGCCGCGCCGGGCTTGTCGGCCTCGCCCGCGGCGAAAGCGGCGACATCGACCTGGACGTTGACCTCGGGTTCCTGCCCCGGAGCCGGGCGATAGCCGCGAAACGCATTGAGCGGGCGCGCCGTCAAGTTCTCTACCACGAGGTACGGTTGCTGCGTCTCGAGCGCATAGAGGATCTTCTGCAGATTGAACGTGTTGGCAAAGAACTGCACGTTGACGCCGATCTGGCGGAAACGGCCTTCGTCCCTGGGTGGCTGGTTTTGGCTGGTCGTGATGCGCCCGCCGTTGCCTTCCACCGCCGCCCGGACAAGCTCCTGCAACTCGGCACCGGCGAGGTTGGGAGCCGTGTTTTTCAACAGAAAGCGGCGGCCATCACGGTCCCGCATCGCCTCGAGTGCCTTGCGGTGCTCCGGGGCCTGCGCTGCCACCCGCCGATAGCGCCCGATGCGGTCGTCGAGATCGGCGATCGCCTGGTCGTAGTGGCGATGCAGGAGGACGACGGGGACCAGGATGACCGCGAGGACGATCGCCAAGATCCCCACCAGAACGGCAATGGCCAAAGCCCGCCGTTGCCCGTCCGACAAGTGGGCGATGGCCGTGTTCATTGGCTCTCGTGCACCCGGCCGTCCGCCGAGACGGGGCCAAAGCTAGGCGCCGCTGGCCCGGCGGCCGCTGCTGCGGCCGGCGCGCGGTTGCCGACACCGGGGGCATTGCCTGGAGAGATCCGGGGGGCGGCGCTGGCCGGAGCCGCGCCGCTCGACGCGGTGGCAGCACTGCCTGCCGGGGCCGTGGCCGGGGCCGGGGCCGGGCCGGGGGCTCCGGCACCGCTTATGCCCGGGGATACATTGGAAGAAGCGCCAGCAGGACTCCCGGCCGGGGCTCCGCTGGGCGAGCCGGGACCCGCAGCGGGCGCACCCGCGGGCGGCAAAGGCGCGCCGGCGGAGGGTGGCGCTGCATTGGACGGCGCCGCAGCATCGGCCAATGCCACCGGTGGCGGTAGCGCAAGCGCTTTCAACTGTGCACCAAGATCGAATATCTCACCAGGCCCGGGCTGAATCTTGGTGGTCGGCGACCGCGGGGCGGCCTGTTCGAAGAGGTTCGAGTCCTCGAGCAATGAAACGAGGCGGCCTGCATTCCCGCTTTCGCCCTTCAACATGATCTCGCGATGAGGCTCCTTGCCTTTGGGGACGCTCTTCATCTCGAGCACGGTGAGCCAGGTATCGTCGGGCAACAATCGCGTCACGTCCTGCAACAGCTGCAGCGCACTCGGGAACGCATACTTGCGGGCCAGCACGAAGTTGTAGTCGTCGATCGAGCGTTCGAGTTGCTGGCGCAACGCGTCGGAAGCCGCAGCCTGCACCCGCGCCTGCTCGCTCGCGTGCAAGAGCTCGATGGCGGCATCGCGCTTTTGCACCAGGGGCACGATGATCGCCGCCAGCGCGAGCGCTCCCGCCAGGCCGATCGGCACCCACGTCTGCCAGCTTCGCCATGCGCTGCGCTCAACCCGCTCACTTTCCGGCAACAGATTGATCCTCGGCGCCGCGGTTAGCGCCATACCGGCCTGCGGTTCCCCTGGGGTGACGGCCACCACGGTGCAACCCCATGCCGCCGCCTGCCGCCGAAGCTGATCGACCACCGACTTGAGCGCCGCGACAAGCTCGACCCGAATCTCGCTTCGCGCCGCGTCGCGCGCCACCACGACTGCATCGTAATAGAGCTCATCGGCCTTGAAGGGCGTGTGCCGATCGAGCTCGTAGCCCAATACTTGCGCGAGATTCTCCTGGACTGCCGCCGGGTAAGTGAGTGTTTTGCGCAGCACCTGGGCGCTCGTCAGGGCTACGATCACCCGCGCCCCGGCGTCGCCTGCTCGTCGGCCACCTCGTGCCAGCGCGTCGATCGCGGCCGCGCCGGATTCCCGCACCTGCGCCGCGTCGCCGTGCAGCGGGATGCGGGCGGTTTCCACGTACGCCACACCGGCGACGGTGGTCTGCGGCGCCCAGAGCACGGCGGCCTCGCGGTGGAACACCAGGACGGGACGCAGTCGCCGGCGCTGCATCGCGTTGCGCGGCGCGGCGGGGATGAGGGCACGCAACTCGGCGCTCCACCAGTGCCAGAATTCCGGCAGGTGGAGCCGCTGCACGTAGTCGCGCAAGCCGTGGCGAAAGTTAGCGGTTGACGGGTCCATTGGCATTAGATGACGGCGCGTCCGCAGAGGAGGCCGGGTGTGGCAGCAGGGTGCGCGTTCCCTCCTGCCAGAGAAGTGCAATCACGCCACGCCGCGGATCGGTCGAGGGCCGGACCACGGCATCGCGCACGAAGGTTACACCATCGGGCATTGTGGCTTCGGCGTGAATTCGCCACATCGGAACCGGCCCGGTCGCGAATGCCTGCGCCGGCGGAAACGGCGGCACCGGCAGCTGCTGCGCCAGCGCGTCCGCCCGCTGCGCGACAAACGCATCGACCTGCTCGGGCGTCACGTTAGGCACCGCCAGCAGCACCTCGCGCGATGCGGTCGCGGAGTTGATGCCACCCTGGCGCGAGTACACGGTGAGCGTCGGCGCGATCCGATCATACAACGCCGGTGTTACACCCAGCACCAGACGAAGCTCGCCGACGGATTCGAACGGCGCATTCGTCGGGCGATACTTGCGCCCGGCAGCCCGGTACTCCGGTTCCTCCGCTCCATTTGGGCGGCGAAGGTCGTCGCGATCCCGCCAGTCGAGAATCGCTTCGAGCACTTGCTGCGCCTCGTCCGACGGCAGACCACCCACGTTTTGCAGCAGGCCGCGCAACAGCGCATCCGAGGCGGCGTTGAGGTCTATTTTAGCAGACTCGTCGACGGCGACCGCCGCAATGGACGCACCGGCGTCCTGCCACTGCCGCATCTGGCCGTCGGCGCTCCACGCGTCGGTGCGATTGCGCGGCCGCTGCAACTCGAATGCCATCCGCTCGACGGCGCCGTCGGCCACAGCACGCGCCTGCGCGCCGGAAACGGCATTGCGCGCCGCGAGGGCCTCGCTGCGCATGCTGAAGGCGAAGCTGCTTGCAATCACGGTGAGCAGGATGGTGAGCCAGAGCGCTATCACCAGCGCGATGCCTTGTGGCCGGTCGCTGCGGTAGCCGCCCGTATAGCGGGGCGATCTCAGGACGCGGGCTCCTCGCCATGGTTTGGTGTTCAATTGCGCGGGAGCAAGTTTCACCTCGAGCACCATCGATCACACCCGCGCGCAGCGCTGCCGGATGGGGTCCCAACCGCGGCACGCCGCTTCCGGCGCACGGCGCGGCTGCGCGACCAGCGTGGGCCAGGCCGGCGCGTTGTCCGGCCGGATTTCGATGCGAATGAGGAGCGGCAGCCGTTGCGGATCGTCCCAGCGATCCCGCCACGTCGGCTCGTCGGCGTCGCCCGCACCCGGGTCGCGACCGTAATAGGAGAGTTTCAGCTCGGCGATGTGATCGGCGAGAAGCGTGCGCTCGGCGCCGTCGAATCCCGGAATTTCGACGAGATCGGGAGGCGGCATGATGCGGTCCAGGACGAGCTGGCTGCGCTCGCCATCCCTGGCCAAGGCGAGACGGAAGAAGAGAACCCCTCCTTCGGGAACGCGCTCGGGTAATGGCGCAGCGTAGCGCAATTCATCGCCGGTGCCGGCAAAAAGGAGCGGCAAGTCCACGGCCTTGGTCATCCGCTTCGGCAGCGCCGATGCAATCTGCGCGCGCAGGAACGATTCGGTCTGCCGCATCTCGGCGACCTGCGCGACCTTTGCTTCGCCGCCGTCCCAGCTGCGGGCGGCAAGCCGGAGCGAACCGAAAAGAACGCTCGCCATCAACGTCAGGAGGGTGAGCGCGATCAACAGCTCGAGCAGAGTGAAACCGCGCAATGAAGGAAGCGGGCCGTAGCGGCGGTGGTTGGCGCGATCGTTCACTGCACCTCCCGCGCGCCAACGCGGATCGTGGAAAGCGTAATCGTGCGCTGCCCGCCGTTGGGCGATGCGAACGTCACCTCGCCCGCCACCCGATACATGCGGGTCGGCGAGGTCGACGAGAGTTGCTCGAGCTCCGGACTCACGTCGGTCGCATCGAATGGACCGATGCGAACCATCCATTGCACGCGCCCGTCTTCGGCGGTGCCGCTGCGGGTGCTTTCGCGCAACGTCCCAGCGGCCGCCTCGTCGAGCACGCTTTCCGCGACCAGCACCGCGCGGCTGTATTCTTCCGCCGCGAAAGCGTTGCGCAGCGCACCGGAGAACAGCCTGAACAATGCCGTTGCCACCAGCGACAGGACCACGAAGGCGACGAGCACCTCGAGCAGCGAGAAGCCGCGTCCGTGCAGGCGATGGCGGCGGCGTTTGGTCATCGATTATTCGGCAATGGCGACACGACCGGTGAGCCAGTCGATGTCGACGTCGTACTTGCGCTCGCCAGCCGCGACGCTCACGCGGCCGCCGGTTGAGCCGCCATCGGGAAAGAACCGGATACCGCCGGTCGTTTCCGAAACGAGATCGCTCTGCGCCGTGTAGAGCTTCATCTCGACTCCGCGTGGCAACGCGTGCTCACGCGGGTCGCGATCGACGCGGAAGCTGCGGTGCTCGAGGTCGAGCATGAGTATCGTTTCGCGCCGGCTCGCGACCGCCTCGCTGCGAGCGAGCCGCAATCCCGAAGCGACATCGCGCGCTGCGGTACGCAATTGCGTGCTCGACACTCCGCCGCCGAACACCGGCACGGCGATGGCGGCGACTGCCGCCATGATCGAGAGCACGACCAGGAGCTCGAGCAGCGAGACCCCGCTGTCGCGGGACTTGGCGCGAGTTGCGGACGGGCCCGCGGGGCCTGTGCACAGCGGCGAAAACTGCATCACTGCGAGCTCGTGATGTCCTTGTTTACGCCTTCTCCGCCTTCCTTGCCGTCGGCTCCCAGGGAAGTTATTTCGTAGGGCGCAGACGCAGCAGGCGACGCATACTTGTACTCGTTGCCCCACGGGTCCTTCGGCACCGCCGCCTTCTTCCAGTACGGACCATTCCAGTTGGCGGCACCCGCCGGCGCCTGGACGAGCGCCTGCAGGCCTTCCTGGGTGGTGGGATAACGACCGACTTCAAGCTTGTAGAGGTCGAGCGTCTGCGCGATCTGGCCGATCTCGATCTTGGCGGCATCGGCCTTCGCTTTCTCGCCCTTGCCGAGGAAGTTGCCGCCGACAATTCCCATCACGATGCCGATCAATGTCAGCACCACCAGTATTTCGATCAGGGTCATGCCGCGATGGAAGTGACCGCGTGCTGCCGATCGAAGCCGCCCTGTTGCGGCACCATCGTGGCGGGTGGTCGGGCGCATCGCAAGACTTGTAATTGTTGGTTGCGATTGGTTCGGATGCATGTCGATTCCTTTGCAATTCATGAAGGCGCCTCAGAGGTTTCTTAGAGAGCGCTTTACTGCACAAGTTCGCTCATGCCCATGACGCCCAGCAGGATCGAGAACACGATGCCGCCGATCAGCACTGCGAGTCCAAGGATCATGACCGGCTCGAGTATCGCGAGGAACCGCTTGATGGCAACCTGCACCTCCCGATCGTAAACTTCGGCGACGCGTGTCAGCATCTCTTCCATCCGCCCCGATTCTTCTCCGACCAGAATCATCTGGGTGACAAGCCGCGGGTAAAGCCCCGTCGCAGCGAGCGGTGCGCCAAAGCCCTTGCCCTCGCGCAACTGCGCAATCACACCGTCGAGCGCACCTGCCAGCACCACGTTGCCGAGTGTCTCCTTGACGATGGTGAGACCTGCCAGAAGCGTGACGCCATTGGCAAGCAGCGTGGCGAGGGTGCGCGCAAACCGCGCGACTTCGACCTTGACCACGAGATCGCCGACCAACGGCATCCGCAGCACCCGCGCATCCCAGCGCCGGCGCACACCGGGATTGTCGAGCCGGCGCCGGGTCCACAGCGCGACCACGACGACACCGGTCAGGAGCGCCCACCACCAGGCGCGGAGAAACTTGCCGACCACCACGACGACTTGCGTCGCCAGTGGCAGCGCCTTGCCGGCTTGCGCGAATGTCTGCTCGAACTGCGGAACGACCCACACCAGCAGCACCATCACCGAGGCCACGGCCACCAGGATCAGGATCGTCGGGTAGATGAGCGCCGCGGTGACGCTGTCGCGCAGCTCCTTGTTGCGCTCCATCGTGTCCGCGAGCCGGGTGAGCACCACGCCTAGCGCACCGCCCGCCTCGCCCGCGCGCACGATGTTCACGTAGAAGCGCGAGAAAACATCGCGCCGCGCATCGAGCGCCTGCGACAACGACTTGCCTCCACGAACATCATCGCGGACCTGCTGCAGCAACGCAGCCACCGGCGGCGCGGCGGCGAGCTGAATCAGGATCTCGAGCGCGCGATCCAGGGGCAATCCGGCGCGAAGAAGGGTCGCGAGCTCGCGGGTCAGGTTGCCAAGCTGATCATGGGTAACTTTCTTCGCTGCAAATATCGAGCGCCGACGCCTGGGTGCCGCGCCCGCGGACGCCTGGCCGAGGGTGGACCGGCCCTCGACCGCGCGGCCCACTTGCATCGGCAGCATGCCCTGGTCGCGCAGCCGCTCGACGATCTCGGCTTCGTTGGCGGCCTCGAGCTCGCCGGTGGCGACTGCGCCGGCGGGATTGACGGCTTTGTAACGATAGACAGGCATCTTGGGAGGACCGCGGGCGCGGCCGATCACGCCTCGCGCGTGACGCGCAGAACTTCCTCGAACGTGGTCACGCCGCGCACCGCCTTGCGCAGGCCATCCTCATACATGGTGCGCATGCCGCCACGGATCGCCTCGTTGCGCAATTCGTTGGAGTTCGCGTGCTTCATCACGAGACTGCGCAACGGATCGGTGACGGGGAGCATTTCGAGGATGCTGATCCGTCCGCTGTATCCGGTCTGGGCGCACTGCGAACAGCCCTTGGCGTGATAGAGCGTGATCGGCCCCGCCGGGGCGAAGCGCTTGAGACCGAGCTCCTCGACGACTTCGGGCAGCGCGGTATAGGACTCCTTGCACTGCGTGCACAACGTGCGCACCAGCCGCTGCGCCAGGATGCCGATCACGGTCGACGTAAGCAGGTAGTCTTCCACGCCCATGTCGAGGAGTCGATTGACGGTCGATGCGGCATCGTTGGTATGCACCGTCGACAGCACGAGATGCCCGGTGAGCGCCGACTGGACGGCAATCTGAGCGGTTTCCAGGTCGCGGATTTCGCCGATCATGATGACGTCGGGATCCTGACGCACGATCGAGCGCAGCGCATTTGCGAACGTGAGATCGATTTGCGGCTTGACCTGGATTTGGTTGATGCCGGGCATCTGATATTCGACCGGGTCCTCGACCGTGAGAATCTTCACGTCGGGCTGATTGAGCTTTTCGAGCGCCGTGTAAAGGGTGGTGGTTTTACCCGAACCGGTGGGACCGGTAACGAGCAGGATCCCGTGCGGCTGCATGAGCACATCGAGGAAAATGCGGAGGGTCTCGTCCTCGAATCCCAGGCGCTTGAAGTCGAGCGCGACACCGCCCTTGTCGAGAATCCGCATCACCACGGATTCGCCGTGCATCGTGGGCACGGTGGAAACGCGAAGATCGATTTCCTTGCCCTGGATGCGCAGCCGGATGCGGCCGTCCTGCGGCAACCGCCGTTCGGCAATGTCGAGATTCGCCATGATCTTGATGCGCGAAATGACCGCCGCCGAGAACCGCCGCGGCGGCGATTCGACTTCGTGCAGCACGCCATCGATGCGGTAGCGCACCACCAGCCGATTCTCGAACGGCTCGATGTGGATATCCGAGGCGCGCATTTCCAGCGCATTGGTGATGATGAGCGACACCAGCCTGATGACCGGTGCTTCGGACGCGAGATCCTTCAACTGCTGAACATCGGCATCGAAAGCGAGCTCGTCGACCCGCTGCTCGACATCGCCCACGATTTGCCCCAGCGCGGATTTGCCGGCGCCATAAAGACGCTCGAGCGCCGCGTCGAGCTCCGTGGGAATCGCCACCATCGGCCGGACTTCGCGCCCGGTAACCATCCGGAACGCGCCGATCGTGTAGTCGTCGGTGGGATCGGCCATGGCCAGGGTGAGCTCGCGCTCGTCTTCATGCACCGGCAATGCGCGCGACTCGCGCAGGAACCGCGCGGAAATGCGTTCTTCGAGAATCGGAAACTCGGGATAGCCGTTCGACTCGACCAGAGGCAAGCCGAGTTGCAGCGCGAGCGCTTCAGCCACATCGCGCTGGGCGCAAAGGCCCAGCGTCACCAGCAATGCCCCCAATTTCTCGCCGCTGTCCTGCTGCAAACGCAGCGCCCGATCAAGCCCCGCGGCGTCGAGCCTGCCGCGCTCGATCAATAGTTCACCCAACCGTTTTCGGTCGGGCGCCCGCGTGCCGGAATCGTCTTTTACCAAGGAGAAATTGCCTGAAAATGAGTCGATCGATGATAGCACAGCGAGGTGAATAAAATGGCCGTGGAGCCGTGCGAATCAAGGTGTTGCAGCAGCTTATGGCGGCATCGTCGCCGCCTGACGACGCTGTCGCGACATGATGTCGTTGCATCCCGACGCTTGGTCTTCAAGTTTTGGGTGACCCTGCGCTATTGCCATCGTCCGCGCGTCGCAACGCAACGCGTTCCGGTACCGCTGGCCGATCAACAGCCGATCAGCCGGCCGCGAAGGCTTCGCGCGCGATGCGCAATGTTGCGGCGATTTCGGTGGTGGTGTGCGCCGCGGAGACGAATCCCGCCTCGAACGCAGACGGGGCAAGATACACACCGGCCGCAAGCATCGCGTGAAAGAACCGGTTGAAGCGCGCCTTGTCGCTCGCCATCACCGCATCGAAGGTTCCCGGCAATTGCTCGGAAAAATAAATCCCGAACATCCCGCCGATCGCCTGCGCGCAAAAAGGCACGCCGGACTTAGCCGCGACCGTGGTCAATCCATCCGTGAGTTCCCGGGTACGCGCCGACAACGCCTCGTGAAAACCGGGTGCTGCAATCGCACGCAACGTCGCGAGCCCCGCCGCTACCGCGACCGGGTTGCCCGAAAGGGTACCGGCCTGATAAACCGGGCCCAGCGGCGCGATCATTTCCATGACCGCGCGGCGCCCGCCAAACGCTCCGACCGGCATGCCGCCACCGATCACCTTGCCCAAGGTCGTGATATCGGGCGTGATGCCATAGAGTCCCTGTGCGCCCTGCGGATGCACGCGAAAGCCGGTCATCACCTCGTCGAAGATGAGTAGCGCCCCTTGCCTATCGCAGGCATCGCGCAGGCCCTGCAGGAATCCGGGCGCCGGCGCGATCAGGTTCATGTTGCCGGCCACCGGCTCGACGATGATGCACGCGACGCCCTCCGGCTCCCCGCGAAATGCCGCATCGACGCTGTCGAGATCGTTGTAGCGCACGACGATCGTCTCGTTGGCGATCGCGGGCGGCACGCCCGCCGACGACGGCTGGCCGAAGGTCAATGCGCCCGATCCTGCCTTCACCAGCAGGCTGTCGCCGTGGCCGTGGTAGCAACCCTCGAACTTGATGATCTTGCTTCGTCCGGTGAAGCCGCGCGCAAGACGCAGTGCCGACATGGTGGCTTCCGTGCCCGAAGAGACGAGGCGAACCATTTCCATCGAGGGCACCCGTGCGCACAACGTCTCCGCCATCTCGATCTCGAGCTCGGTCGGCGCGCCGAACGAAAGCCCGTGCGCAGCCGCGTCCTGCACCGCGCGGACCACCTCAGGATGGGCATGGCCCAGAATCGCGGGACCCCAGGACCCGACATAGTCGATGTACTGCTGCCCGTCGGCGTCCCACAGATGAGGGCCCGCACCGCGCACGAAAAATCGCGGCGTGCCGCCGACCGAGCGAAACGCGCGTACGGGCGAATTGACTCCGGCGGGAATGGTGCGCTGGGCGCGCGCAAAAAGCTCTTCGTTGCGGCTCATGCGTGCTCGACCCGTGACGACGCACCGCGGGGAAAGATCACCGCGATGCTCCGCGCAGCGGCCTCGATGGCGTCCGGATCGCACGCCCCGAACACTGCGGAAATCACCGCCACCGCATCCGCGCCCGCTTGACGCAGCACTTGCGCGTTCCCGGCGGTGATGCCGCCAATCGCGACCAACGGCAGCCCGAGCTCCCGCGCGTTTTGCAACAAACTCAATTCGGCCCGGCGTGCGTCCGGTTTGACGGTTGACGCGAAGAAGCTGCCGAAGGCGAGGTAATCCGCGCCGGCCGCCGCCGCCGCGCGCGCCCTGGCGGAATCGTTGTAGCACGACACCCCGACAATGCGATCAGGGCCTACGGTCTCCCGCGCGGCTTCGATGGCGCCATCGTCGCCGCCGATGTGCACGCCGTCGGCGCCGACTTCGGCCGCAAGAGCGGCATCGTCGTTGACAATGAGCAGACCGCCGCGCGTCGCCAGGATGCGCGCGAGCGCCCACGCCTGGGTGCGGCGCAAATCAGGAGCGGCCGTTTTGTTTCGATACTGAATGGCGGAAGCGCCGCCCTTAAGCGCCGCCTCGACGGCCGCGGTCAGCGCCGGGGTGTCGGCGAAATCCGGGGTGACCGCGTACAGTCCCGCCACGCGCCGGGCACGGGCACGGAGGATCGGGAAGGGTTCGTCAGTGCCTGCTGCGGGCATCGGGGCTGCGCGAGATTTCTACGGATTCGCCCGGGGTATCGGCGACCTCGCGGGCCCAGAACAGGCGATCGGGCAGGAATTGACCCATGCCCGGGCGATACGCTTTCTTGAGGGTATTCCAGGTGTAGTCCTGCGCCTCGCGTACCGCTTCCGGAACATCGAGCCCGTTGGCAAGCATTGCGGCAATCGCGGCTGCCAGCGTGCAACCCGATCCGTGATAGCTGCCTGACAGCCGGGGCCATGTATCCGAGCGGACGATGCCGCCGCGTCCGTAGAGGGTGTTTACAACATCCGGCGTTTGCTCGTGCGTGCCCGTCACCAGCACGAATTCCGCGCCCATGGCCAGCAGGCGCTCGGCGCACACGATGAGCGTCGGCTCTTCATCGTCGTCGCCTTCTGCGAGGCGGCGCGCTTCCATGCTGTTGGGCGTCAGCACGGTGGTTTGTGGCAGCAACAGCTCGCGCAACGCGTGAGTCATTTCCTCGCTCGAGAGCTCGTCGCCGCGGCCCGAAGCCAGCACCGGATCGAGAATCAGCGGCACGTCGGGATAGTCCGACAGAATCTCGGCAATGGCGGCGATGTTCTCGACACTGCCGAGCACACCGATCTTGAACGCATCGATGGGCATGTCTTCCAGCAGGCAGCGCGCCTGATCGGCCACCCACGCCGCATCGAGAGCCTGAACGCCTTCCACACCCATGGTGTCCTGCACGGTAATTGCGGTCAGCACCGAAAGCGGGTGGCACCCCATGCTGGCAAGGGTCAGCACATCGGCTTGCAGCCCGGCACCGCCCGACGGATCGGATGCGGCGAATGTCAGGACGATGGGAGGAAACTCGGGATCGGGATCGCGCATGAATGCGAGCGAGGCGCATGCAGCCCACGCGAGGTTGGCCGGGAGGCGCATGCGGGGCTTGATAGAATTCGATTTTACTCCAACGGCTTTATCCCCCGATGAAAAAGTACATGTGCCTGATCTGCGGCTGGATTTACGACGAGTCGATCGGCGCGCCCGACGAAGGCATTGCAGCGGGAACGAAGTGGGAGGATGTTCCGCCGAACTGGACGTGTCCGGAGTGCGGCGCCCGCAAGGAGGATTTCGAGATGGTCGAGTTTTGACTGGCGTCAAAACTCAGGAGTCCTTCAACTCATGTTATTTTCTCTTCTGGCTTCTGGCTTCTGGCTTCTGGCTTCTGGCTTCTGGCTTCTGACTTC